>NZ_BAABCQ010000191.1:0-14319 GCF_039539045.1 Streptomyces marokkonensis | reverse complement strand
CCCTCCATGTCTCTCGGGCCGGAGTGTCCTCCAGGCCCACTTCCAGCAGTTCCGACCAGTACTTGGCTGTGGGTTTGTCGAACGACCGCATTCCACGGGCCAGCAAATGCAGTATGGCGTCGATGTCCCCGCTTTCGCTGTGCACGATGGCGGAGAACGTCGCAAGCGCCGGCTCTCGCGCCACGACCGCTTCGTCACTGATTTCCGGAACGCTGTCCGGGCCCAGCACGAACGGGCGCGTGACCTGGGACTCCCAGGGCCCGACCCGGCATTCGAAGGGCCCGGCGGCCCAGGCCGCCGTGGACCGGTTGCGGCAGACCGCGACGAGCAGTACCGGAAGGCCGAACTTCGCCCGCAAGTACGCTACGTAGTACGGTCAGTTGACTGCCTTGTCAGCGGCTTTACGGGTCTGGGCCTCGACGGCGAGCACGAAGCTCTCCCCGTCGGACGGCTCGACCTTCAGCACCGTGTCCACACGGCGCTCAAGCGGTTTCAGCTCCGTGGCGTCGGGAGTCATGAGCTCGATCTCCGCCTTGGCGGGCGGCGGCATGCCCAACGCCTCGAAGATCGGCGCGAGAACCTCCGGATGATCCTGGAAGATCCGGTGCGAGGTCTCGTGGGTGGATGTGACCATGCGCGCAACCTATTTCGGGAGTAGGGCGGGATTTTCATGTGATCGGGATGCGTTCACTCTTTCGAGCGGCGAGGAAACGTTCACGCCGTCCGCGCCGCAGCACCCAGTTCGCACAGACGTACTTGCCGCGATTCCCCTCCCGGGCCAGCGGCTGCCAGCCCCACACGTCGGCGCAGGACCGCACCAGGGCCAGGCCCCGCCCCTCCTCGGCGTCCAGGGCGCGCTCGAAGGGGAGCGGCGGCTCCGGCGGGGTCGGGTCCACGTCCCAGGCGCCGATCCGCAGCACGCCGTTCCCCGACCAGCGCACCCGCAGGGCGGCCGGCCCCTTGGTGTGCCGTACGGCGTTGGACACCAGCTCCGTCGCGAGCAGCTCCGCGACGTCGACCATGCCGATCAGGCCGTGCATCGTGAGAACGAGGCGGAGGGTGCGGCGGCAGACGGTGCCGGCGCGGGGGTCGTTCGAGATGTAGAGGGAGTACTCCCACGAGTTGTTCTCGGGCATGCGGCAACTCCTCTTCGGCTGTGAGTGTTTGTGAGTGGTGACCGGTGTCATTGCCGCGCCCGTCACGACAGGACGAAGCGGTGCGCTTCCGGCAACCCGGCATTCCGTAGAGTGTGCGGCGCGTCACGGACAGTAGGCCTAAGATGTGATGCGGGACAAGCGGGTCGCGTAATCTTCCCCCCGAACGAGTCGCGTCACCAGGCGCGTTGGATCAAGGAGCAATCGATGCCTCTGCGGCGCGAACCCACGGCACGTCAGATGCGCCTGGCGGTCGAGCTACGCAGACTCCGGGAAGCAGCGGGGCTCGCTGCCGGCGAAGCAGCAACCCTCCTCGGGGTGGGGCACACCCAGATCAGCCACATCGAAGCGGGGCTCACGGGCGTGAGTGAAGCGCGGCTACGTCGCCTCGCAGCCAACTACGCCTGCCGGGACCAGGAGCTGATCGACGCACTGACGGTCATGGCGACCGACCGGTCCCGGGGGTGGTGGGAGGAGTATCGCGGGGTGCTGCCCACGCCGTTTCTGGACATCGCCGAGCTGGAACACCACGCCACCTTCCGGCAGGACGTGGAGTTCCTGTTCATTCCCGGGCTGCTCCAGACGGACGACTACGCCCGCGCCGCATTCGCCTCCAGAGTTCCTGAACTCCCACAGGTGGACCTTGAGTCGCGCGTCCAGCACCGCATGCGACGCAAGTCGGCTCTGGAGGGGGGCACCCCCACCTCGTACGAAGCGGTCATTCACGAGGCAGCCCTGCGCATCAGGGTGGGCGACCGCGCCCTCTCCCGCGCTCAGCTCACCCGCGTCCTGGAGTTCTCGGAAGCGGGCAACATCACCGTGCGAGTCATCCCGTTCGACCTGGACGGCTTCGGCGCGACCTGGTCCACCGTGATGCTGGCGGGTGGCGCGGTGCCCAGACTGGACACCGCCGTGCGAGACGCGCCTCACGGCTCGGTGTTCGTCGACTCAGAGGCTCAACTCGACGTCTTTCGAACGCTCTTCCGTAGAATGAAGTCCGCGTCACTCGATCCCGAGCGTTCGCGCGACTTCATCCACAGGCTGACCAAGGAGCTGTGAGGCGCCCCGTGACCACCCTCGGCAACTGGCGGAAGTCGTCCTACTCGGGCGGCGGCGACGGCAACAACTGCGTCGAGATGGCGTCCCGTCCCGCTCACGTCTTCATACGAGACTCGAAGGTCCCTGACGGAACAGTCCTCACCTTCCCGGCCGGGACCTTCGCCGCCTTCCTCGACGCCCTGAAGCCCGCTCACTCCACCGTCACCGACTTCGCCAGGTTCCGGGGCTGATCCACCTCGTTGCCCCGGGCCGTCGCCAGTTCGCAGGCGAAGACCTGGAGCGGGACCGTCGCCACCAGCGGCTGGAGGAGCGTCGGGGTCGCCGGGACGCGGACGAGGTGGTCGGCGTAGGGGGCGACCGCCTCGTCGCCCTCCTCGGCGATGACGATGGTGCGGGCGCCCCGGGCCCGGATCTCCTGGATGTTGGACACGATCTTGTCGTGGAGGACGGAGCGGCCACGTGGGGACGGGACGACCACGACGACCGGCAGGTCCTCCTCGATCAGCGCGATCGGCCCGTGCTTCAGCTCGCCCGCCGCGAAGCCCTCGGCGTGCATGTACGCCAGTTCCTTGAGTTTGAGGGCGCCTTCGAGGGCGACGGGGTGGCCGACGTGCCGGCCCAGGAACAGCACCGTGTTCTTGTGGGCGAGGGAGCGTGCCAGTTCCCGGACGGGCGTCATCGTCTCCAGGACCTGTTCGACGGCGCCGGAGATGCGGGAGAGGTCGCGGACGACGTCGCGGATCTCGTCGCCGTACTTCGTGCCCCGCACCTGTCCGAGGTACAGGGCGACCAGGTAGCAGGCCACCAGCTGGGTGAGGAAGGCCTTGGTGGAGGCGACGGCGACCTCCGGGCCGGCGTGCGTGTAGAGGACCGCGTCGGACTCGCGGGGGATCGTCGAGCCGTTGGTGTTGCAGATGGCCAGCACCCGCGCGCCCTGTTCGCGGGCGTGGCGCAGGGCCATCAGGGTGTCCATGGTCTCGCCGGACTGGGAGATCGCGACGACCAGGCTCCGCTGGTCGAGGATCGGGTCGCGGTAGCGGAACTCGCTGGCCAGCTCCACCTCGCAGGGGACACGCGTCCAGTGCTCGATGGCGTACTTGGCGATCAGCCCGGCGTGGAAGGCGGTACCGCACGCGACGACGACGACCTTGTCGACCTCCCGCAGCACCTCCGCCGGGATGCGCACCTCGTCCAGGCTCAGTGTGCCGGAGCCGTCGATGCGGCCCAGCAGGGTGTCGGCGATCGCTTTCGGCTGCTCGGCGATCTCCTTGAGCATGAAGGAGGCGTAGCCGCCCTTCTCGGCGGCCGATGCGTCCCAGTCGACGTGGTAGGAGCGGACGTCGGCCGGGCTGCCGTCGAAGCCGGTGACCGTCACGCCCCCCGGGCGCAGTTCCACGACCTGGTCCTGGCCCAGCTCGACGGCGTCCCGGGTGTGGGCGATGAAGGCCGCCACGTCCGAGGCGAGGAAGGACTCGCCCTCCCCCACACCCACCACGAGCGGCGAGTTGCGGCGTGCGCCCACGACCACGTCCGGCGCGTCCGCGTGCACCGCGACCAACGTGAAGGCGCCCTCCAGCCGCCGGCACACCTGCCGCATCGCCTCGGCGAGGTCGGTGCGGGCGGAGAACTCCTCGGCGAGCAGGTGGGCGACGACCTCGGTGTCGGTCTCGGAGTCCAGGTCGTGGCCGCGCTCCGCCAGCTCTGCCCGCAGCGGGGCGAAGTTCTCGATGATGCCGTTGTGGACGACGGCCACCCGGCCCGCGTTGTCGAGGTGCGGGTGGGCGTTGGCGTCGGTCGGTCCGCCGTGCGTGGCCCAGCGGGTGTGGCCGATGCCGGTGACGGCGGCGGGCAGTGGCCGTTCGGACAGCTCCTTGTCCAGGTTGACGAGCTTTCCGGCGCGTTTGGCGGTGGCGAGGCCGCCGTCCGCGAGCACGGCCACGCCCGCCGAGTCGTATCCCCGGTATTCGAGTCGCTTCAGCCCGGCCATCACTACATCGAGCGCCGACTGCGACCCCACATATCCCACGATTCCACACATGAACGGCAGCCTACGATCAGAAACAGTCATAAGCCGGGACACGAACCGGTCCCCGGTGCCCGAAATCGGAAATTCCCACCGGGGTACGAACATCGCGGGCGTGCCCGGCGTCAGCCGAGCTTGGCGACCTGTGCGTCCACGACGTCCATGGGGACCTCGAAGTCCGCGCCACTCACCATGGAGGAGAGGTTGGCGGCGGCGAAGGAGGCGATCGTGGCGCCCTTGCGGACCACGACGACCTTCATGGGCGCGTTGGCCTCCTTGCCGATGTCCATGCCGAGGGTGAGGGCGAGACCCTCGTCCCCGCCCTCGGGGGCGGCGGTCGTGGTGACTTCGGCGATCCGACCCTTGTCGCTGCCCAAGCTCGCGGTGAAGCCGCCGGCGCACTTCTCGGCGGCCGTCTTCAGCTCCGTCAGCGCCTTCTCGGCGCCGTCGCCCGCGTAGGAGGCGACGTTCAGCCTGATCATGTTCACTTGGGTCTCGGTCATGTCCTGGCCGTCCGGGCCCGTGCCCTTGGAGAGCGTGTCCGTCTGGCCCTGCCAGGAACGCTTCACCTCGGCACCCGGCTCACCCTGAGCCACCGCGGCCTGAGCGAAAGCAAGCGGCAGACAGGCCTTGTCGTCCGTCGAGACCTTGTCCTTGTCGACGTCCTCGTCCGCCGGGATCTCGGTGGTGACCTCCCCGTTCTTGACGTCCGCCTGGGCGAGGGCGACCTTCTCCAGATCGGCGGCGCTCAGCGCGTCGCCCGCCGGGGCGGCCTGCTCCGACTCCGTCTTTTCGTCACCCGCCGGAGCGGACTGGTCCGACTTGGCCTTGGCGTCATCGGCACCGTCGTCGGACGACCCGCCGCAGGCGGTGACGAGCAGGGTCAGGGCGGCGGCGGAAGCCGCGAGGGCGGTGCGGCGAACAGCGGTCGATCTCACGTCGGCACTCTTTCGTCGTTACGTCGGTGCGGTGTCGGTGCTAGTCAGTGCTGTGTCGGTGCCAAGCAGTGCTGCGTCAGAGCCGTGTCGGTGCTCTGTCAGCGCTGCGTCGGGTCGTGTCGAGGTATGTCGACACCGACGGGCCGATTCCGCTCGGCGTTGTGCACGGTACATACGCAATCACACAAGTGATCGATAATCGGCCACCCGGTACCGGAACGTAACCTCGACGGGGCGCCCGGGCGAACCCTCGGCCACGGCGGTACCGCCGGCGTGACACAGCCCACCTGCCGCCCCGTTCGAACTCCGTTAACAATGGACTGTGATCTCACCGGTCTCCTCGATACCCAGGAGCGCCCACCGGCAGCGGCCGGAGGCGACTCCCTACGTCGACCTCACCCGCCCCGAGTGGAGCGCGCTGCGCGACAAGACGCCACTGCCCCTCACCGCCGAGGAGGTGGAGAAGCTCCGCGGCCTCGGCGACGTCATCGACCTCGACGAGGTGCGGGACATCTACCTTCCGCTGTCCCGGCTCCTCAACCTCTACGTCGGCGCCGCGGACGGTCTGCGCGGCGCGCTGAACACTTTCCTCGGCGAACAGGGTTCGCAGTCCGGCACCCCCTTCGTCATCGGGGTCGCCGGCTCGGTCGCGGTCGGCAAGTCCACCGTCGCCCGCCTGCTCCAGGCGCTGCTGTCCCGCTGGCCCGAGCACCCGCGGGTGGAGCTGGTCACGACCGACGGCTTCCTGCTGCCCACCAAAGAGCTCCAGGCCCGCGGCATGATGTCCCGGAAGGGCTTCCCCGAGTCGTACGACCGCCGGGCGCTGACCCGGTTCGTCGCCGACATCAAGGCGGGCAAGGCCGAGGTGACCGCGCCGGTCTACTCCCACCTCATCTACGACATCGTCCCGGACCGGAAGCTCGTCGTCCGCCGCCCCGACATCCTCATCGTCGAGGGCCTCAACGTGCTCCAGCCCGCACTGCCCGGCAAGGACGGCCGCACCAGGGTCGGTCTCGCCGACTACTTCGACTTCAGCGTGTACGTCGACGCCCGCACCGAGGACATCGAGCGCTGGTACCTGAACCGCTTCCGCAAGCTGCGCGAGACCGCGTTCCAGAACCCCTCCTCGTACTTCCGCAAGTACACCCAGGTGTCGGAGGCGGAGGCCCTCGACTACGCCCGCACCACCTGGCGGACCATCAACAAGCCCAACCTGGTGGAGAACGTGGCCCCCACCCGGGGCCGGGCCACCCTGGTCCTGCGCAAGGGGCCCGACCACAAGGTGCAGCGGCTGAGCCTGCGCAAACTCTGACGCGGTGCCCCCTGCTCCGCGCCCGTGACCGAAACGCCGGTGCCGCCGCGCCCACTCACTTTGGCCAAGGTGTCCTGAAACAGCGGTGCTCGCGGGCTCGGTGACGAGCACAGACCGATGGTGGCGGGAAGCACGTGGCGCCCCTGCCCGTGCGCTCCGCGCGGCTACTCTGCCGCCATGCTCCGTCTGCGCCTGATCACCCCGGCCGACCGGACCGACGAGGTGGTCCACCTGATCGACCGGACGGTCGGCACCTCGCACCTGGTGGTCCTGCCGGGCGTGGCACGCGATCCCGAGGGCGGCGACGTCGTCACGTGCCACGTGGCCCGCGAGAGCGGCGACCAGCTCGTCAAGGGCCTGGAGCGGCTGGGTATCGGCCGCAGCGGTGCCATCACCGCCGACACCATCGACCTGTCGGTGTCCGAACACTCGGAGAAGGCGGAGCGGGAGTCTCCCGGCGAGCCCGCCGACGCGGTGCTGTGGGAGGAACTGGAGGAGGCGACGAGCGAGGAGTCGACCCTGTCGATCACCTACGTCGCCTTCATCACGATCGCCACGATGATCGCGGCCTGCGGTGTGATGCAGGACAACCCGATCCTGATCGTGGGCGCGATGGCGGTCGGGCCGGAGTTCGGTCCGCTGGCCGGCATCAGCACCGCGATCGTGCAACGGGCGCCGCGACTGGCCCTGCGCTCGGCGACCGCCCTGCTGGTGGGCTTCGCGGCGGCGATCGTGGTCACGGTGGTGTTCAGCCGGGTGATGAGCGCGTTCGGCGAGTTCAGCGAGGCCGGGCTGGAGGCCGACCGGCCCAACACCGGGTTCGTCTACGCCCCCGACGCCGTCTCGTTCGCCGTCGCCCTCCTCGCCGGGGCCGCGGGCACGCTCTCCCTGACCTCCGCCAAGTCCGGGACGCTGATCGGCGTCGCCATCTCCGTCACCACGGTCCCGGCCGCCGCGAACGCGGCCGTGGCCCTGAGCTTCGGCCAGGCCGGGCAGACGGTGGGCGCCGCCGAGCAGCTCCTGCTGAACCTGTCCGCCATCGTCCTGGCCGGCACCCTGACGCTGCTCGCCCAGAAGGCCCTGTGGGCCACCCAACGCGACCGGCTCACGAAGCCGGACAACGCCGGGTAGGGAAGCCACGCCAGAGCGCCCCGAGCGTCGAAGGGCCCGAGCCAGGGGCCCGAGCCCCGGGGAACTACCCCAGTGCCGACTTCACCGCGTCGGCCAGCCGCCCGGCCACCGACCGGGCCTGCTCGATGTCCGCGGCCTCGACCATCACGCGCACCAGCGGCTCGGTCCCCGACGGCCGCAGCAGCACCCGCCCGGTGCTGCCCAGCGCCCGCTCGGCCTCCGTGACGGCGGTCGCCAGCTCCGCGGACGTCGTCACCCGCGACTTGTCCACGTCGGGCACGTTGATCAGCACCTGCGGCAGCCGCTCCATGACGGACGCGAGGTCCCGGAGCGTACGGCCCGTCTGCGCGACGCGCGCCGCCAGCATCAGGCCGGTCAGCGTGCCGTCACCGGTGGTGGCGTGGTCGAGGATGATGACGTGGCCGGACTGCTCGCCGCCGAGGGCGTAGCCGTGCTCCTTCATCTCCTCCAGGACGTACCGGTCGCCGACGCCGGTCTGCGCGAACCGGATGCCTTCGCGCTCCATCGCCAGCTTGAAGCCCAGGTTGGACATGACCGTCGCGACGACGGTGTCGGAACGCAGCGCCTCGCGCTCCCGCATCGCCAGTGCGAGCACGGCGAGGATCTGGTCGCCGTCCACCTCCGCACCGGTGTGGTCCACGGCCAGGCAGCGGTCGGCGTCGCCGTCGTGGGCGATGCCGAGGTCGGCGCCGTGCTCGACGACGGCGGCCTTGAGCAGGTCGAGGTGGGTGGAGCCGCAGCCGTCGTTGATGTTGAGGCCGTCCGGCACCGCGCCGATGGTGACCAGCTCGGCGCCGGCCCGGGCGAACGCCTCCGGCGAGACCCGGGAGGCGGCACCGTGCGCCTCGTCGAGGACGATCTTCAGTCCGTCGAGGCGGTTCGGAAGGACACCGACGAGGTGGGCGACGTACTGGTCGAGCCCCTGGTCGTAGTCCCGCACCCGGCCCACGCCGGCACCGGTCGGACGGTCCCAGGGGGCGCCGGTGCGATGGTCGGCGTAGACGGACTCGATGCGGTCCTCCAGCTCGTCGGCGAGCTTGTGGCCGCCGCGGGCGAAGAACTTGATGCCGTTGTCGGGCATGGCGTTGTGGCTGGCGGAGAGCATCACGCCGAGGTCGGCGCCGAGCGCGCCGGTGAGGTGGGCGACCGCGGGCGTCGGCAGCACGCCGACCCGTAGCACGTCCACGCCGGCGCTGGCCAGGCCCGCGACCACGGCGGCTTCCAGGAACTCCCCGGAGGCGCGCGGATCCCGTCCGACCACCGCGGTCGCCCGGTGCCCGGCGAAGGTGCCCGCCTCGGCCAGTACGTGCGCCGCGGCGACGGAGAGGCCCAGCGCCAGCTCGGCCGTCAGATCCGCGTTGGCGACACCGCGCACGCCGTCCGTGCCGAAGAGTCGTCCCACTTGTCCTCCTGAGGAAACGTCAATTCCGGAAGCGGCTGTCGATGAGTGCGGCCCACGCAGTCGGCTCCCGTGGACCTGGGCACGCGCTGCCCGGCCATACGATCACACAAGCCTTTGAACGTCTGAGAACCTGAACGTCTTGTGTCGTTATACGCCCAACGACGGGGATAGACGAACGCCCCGGCAGCACAGTGGCGTGCCGCCGGGGCGTTCGGAGTACAGCCGGGTGCGACTTAGCGCTTGCTGTACTGCGGAGCCTTGCGGGCCTTCTTCAGACCGGCCTTCTTCCGCTCGACCGCACGGTCGTCGCGGCGCAGGAAGCCGGCCTTCTTGAGGGCGCCGCGGTTGTTGTCCACGTCGGCCTCGTTCAGGGCGCGGGCGACACCGAGACGGAGCGCACCGGCCTGGCCGGAGACGCCGCCACCGGCGATGCGGGCGATGACGTCGTAACGGTCGTCCAGCTCGAGCACCTTGAAGGGCTCGTTGACTTCCTGCTGGTGCACCTTGTTCGGGAAGTAGTCCTCGAGGGTGCGGCCGTTGATCTTCCACTTGCCGGTGCCCGGGACGATCCGGACACGGGCGATGGCGTTCTTGCGACGGCCCAGGCCGGCGGCCGGCTGGGGCTCGCCGAACGCGGAGGCCATGGACTCCGAGGTGTACTCGCCCTCGACGGGCACCTCGGACTCGGTGGTGTAGCTGTCGATGTCGATCTCTTCGAGCGGCTGCTCGGCAGTGGTCTCGGCCACGATGCTCCTCAGATTCTGTTCAGTCTTAGGGGGTGGCCGGAACTACTGCGCGACCTGGGTGATCTCGAACGGCTGCGGCTGCTGCGCGCCGTGCGGGTGCTGGTCACCCTTGTAGACCTTCAGCTTCGAGAGCATCTGACGGCCCAGGGAGTTCTTCGGGAGCATGCCCTTGATGGCCTTCTCGACGGCTTTCTCCGGGTTCTTGTCCAGCAGCTCGTCGTAGCGCACCGAGCGGAGACCGCCCGGGTAGCCGGAGTGGCGGTACGCCATCTTCTGGGTCCGCTTGTTGCCGGAGAGGTGCACCTTGTCGGCGTTGATGATGATGACGAAGTCACCGGTGTCGACGTGGGGCGCGTAGATCGGCTTGTGCTTGCCGCGCAGGATGGAGGCCGCAGTGGTGGCCAGACGACCCAGGACGACATCCTGGGCGTCGATGACGTGCCACTGGCGCGTCACATCGCCGGGCTTGGGGCTGTACGTACGCACGGTTCGTAGCCTTCGCTTCTTCAGTGAGTGGTCCTGACATGGCCACCGAAGACGATCACGACAGCCCTGACCGCACTGCGGTGACGCAACCGCGTGCAGATCGCTGGTCATCGGTCCCGGTGGACCGGTGTAAGGGCCCCTCACGTGAGAATGAGCAAGCCAATACACATACGACTGTGCAGAATACCCGGCCCCCCATAGCGGGGTCAAAACGGGGCCGTCACCGGCTCGGAACGGGGCCGTCATCGGCTCATCACGGGACCGCCGGAGCCCGCGCGGGATCCGGCGGACGCCCGGCGTCCGAGTGGTCACCGGAGTCCACGCGACCACCGGAGTCCGAGTGATCACCGGGGTCCGCCCCGCCGGCCGGGGCCCGCCGGGCGACCGTGGCCGCCAGGACGCACAGTGTGAACGCGTCCTTGAAGGCCCGTCGCCGCTCCGACTCCAGCCAGGGCCAGGTCAGCCCAGGCACCTGGGGCACCAGGGCCACCCAGAACCACGCACCGCGGGCCACCGAACCGGCGTACGGCAGCCCGGCGAGCAGCAGGGGGAGGGCGACCAGGAGGTAGTGGTCGTAGGAGGGCCGGGAGACGAGGAACGCCGAGAGCATCAGGCCCGCGCCGGTCTCCGCGAGCCGCAGCGGGCCGGGGTCGGCACGGCGCCAGCGCAGGTAGGCGCAGAGCGTCCCGGCGCCGGCCCCGGCCGTCGCGAGCCCCTGGGCGATCACCCCCGGCACCCCGAGCCGGGGCAGTACGGCCGCCGGGGACGCCTCGTAGAGCCGTACGAAACCGTCGTCGCCGTGGAACAGGAAGGGCAGGGTGCGGGTGAAGAAGCCGGCCGGGTCGGGCATCGCCAGGGCCGCCGTGCCGGAGGCCAGGGCGGGCACCAGGACGGTCGCCGCCACCGCCCGCCACCGGCCGGCGAACAGGAAGAGAAGGACGACGGGCGCGAGCAGCGGCTTCAGTGCGACGGCCACCCCGATGACGGCGCCCGCCGCCGTCCATCGGCCCCGGCTCGCCAGCAGCAGCGCCAGCGGGAGGGCCACCGCCGCCGTCACCGTCCAGTTGCCGAGGCGCACCAGGTGCCCGAACGGCGCGAAGCCCACCGCGAGCCCGGTCAGCCCGAGGACGGCCAGCCGGCTGCGCAGCGGCACCCGGTGCAGCCGCAGCGCACAGCCCCAGGCCAGCGCCAGCAGCACCGTCACCGCGCACGGCACCAGCACCCGCAGCACGGCGCCGGGCAGCAGCGCCTGCGGAGCCGCGGCCAGGACCGCGCTCGGGAGGTAGAGGAAGTGCGGATCGTCGTACGGGGAGCCGCCGGCCAGCCAGGTGCGGGCGGCCCGCACGACGATCGCGTTGTCCATACCGCCGTCCGAGGTCACCCGCCCGGCATGCACGGCACAGGCCGCCAGCACCGCCACGAGCGCCGCCCACGCGGCCCCGCCCGCAGGCCGCACCAACCACCCGGAGATGTCGCTTTTGCCCGTCCGCATGACCGGAACGCTAGGCGCTGCGGAGGCACCGGACGCGCACCAGCACGCCATCCGGCCCGTCTAAGATGCGGCCCATGAGCTTTGGGCAGGGGGGACCTCAGTCGCAGTGGGATCCCTGGAAACCGCAATCGCAGCAGCCGTCGCAGCAGCCGCAGCACCAGCAGCAGCAGCAGCCCTGGAACGGTGGCGACGCGGGTGCCTCTCCCGACTGGGCGGCTCTCGCCGAGGCCTCGGAGGCCCGGGCCAAGCGGCGCCGTCTGTTCCTCATCGGCGGCGGCGCCCTGGCCACCGTGGCGATAGCCGGCGCCGTCGCCGTGGCCGTGGTCTCGGCGAACGGCTCCGACCAGGCGTCCGACGGCCCCTCCTCTCAGCTGCCCGCGACGGCGGACATACCCAGCGCGTCGGCCACGACCCCGTCGTTCGCCCCGACCAGCGCCCCGCCTCCGCTGGACCCGAAGGACTTCGTTTCCAGCGCCAAGAAGGACAAGGCCGCGCTCAGTCCCGACCTGCTCTTCCCCGGCACCCAGCTGACCATGGGCGACACGGTCTACAAGAAGGGTCCGACGGCCGACACCCGCACCTGCGGCTCCGCCGCCCAGGGCACACTGCCCAAGGTCCTGGACGCCCATGACTGCACCCGGCTGCTCCGCGTCACGTACACCGAGGGCGACACCGCGGTGACGGTCGGCGTGGCCGTCTTCGACACCGAGGCGCAGGCCGCCAAGGCCAAGCAGCAGGTCGACAAGAAGAGCATCGTGCGCTCCCTGTCCGGCGGCGGCGTCAAGTCCTTCTGCACCGGCGCCGTCTGCCGCTCCACCACCAACTCCTACGGCCGCTACGCCTATTTCACCGTCGCCGGTCTCACGAACGGCAAGGACGTGACGGAGAAGTCCACGGAGGTGTTCCGGGCCGGCGACGACCTGGCCGAGTTCACCTTCCGGCAGATCCGCCGGCGCGGCGAGGCCCAGGCGTCGGCGGCGGCCCAGGCGGGCTGACCGCCGCCGCCGGTACCCCCGCTCGGTGACTCCTGCTCGGTCACTCCCGCTCGGTCACTCCCGCTCAGCCGTTCCCGCTCAGCCGTTCCCGCTCAGCCGTTCCCGCTCAGCCGTTCCCCGCGAGCGTGTTCACGTGCCTCGTGCCCGCGGCGGCGAAGCCGGCCGCGGCCTTCGCCGCGTCGTCGGGGGCGACCACCTGACCGGACCGGAAGTACACCCAGTCGACCTTCATCGCCCAGGAGCGCTCCCCCTTGAAGGGGAGGTCGACGAACCAGTTACTGAAGTTGATGCTCATCGGTTCGCGCGGGACGTACGCCTTCCCACTGGTGAACAGCACCTTGCCGTCCACCGAGTAGGTGACCTTGCCATCGGCCGCCGTCATGGCCAGCGTGTGCCAACCACCGAGCTTCAGCTGATGGGGCTCGGTGACCCGGTCGCCCAGATCGCTGCTGCGCCAGCTTGTGGTGTCGAGAATCGGGCCGTAGCGACCCCAGCCGCCGTTCGGCATGTACTCGTAGTCGAGCTCGCTGTACTTCTTCGACCTGTGGTCCGGCGAGATGGCGAAGACGGACTGGGAAATGTGATCACCGTCCTGGCCGTTCGCCGGTTCGTCGCTGAAGTGCACGCGGGCGACGAAGGTACCCTCGCGGAACACCGGACGTGCGGTGTGGAACTCGGACTGCACCGTTCCCTTCGAGGTGCCATCGGTACGGGCCTCCAGTCGAACGGCCTGACCGCCTTCACCCTTCTCGCCGGCGGGAAACGTGACCCCCTTCGCGGACCACGAGTCCTCGACGCCCGGGCCGCCCTTGCCGCTGCGCACCTCCCAGCCGTTGGCGGCCAGCGACGGGTCCTCGGGGCCTGTGTAGGCGAAGTCGTCGAAGAGGAGTTCAGCGGGCGGCCGCGTCGCTTCGGCAGGGGCCCCCGCGTTCGCGCGCCGCCCGGACCCCGTGGTCTCACCGCCGGGGCCCTCGCCCCACACCTGGGCGCCGTCCAGGTAGGCCGTGACCCGCTCGGACTCCTGGTACGCCGTCTTCTCCGCGTCGAACGAGTAGTCGTCCGACTGGTCCAGCTTCTTGTGGTCGACGCGGTACAGCTGGAGCCCGATCGCCTGGGTCGTCCCGCCGGGCTTCAGGGTGCCGGCCCCTCCCGTGAAGCCGATGTCCAGATGGCGGTCGGCCTTCGGACCGGGTTTCTGCGCGGCGGCCGTGTGCAGGGTGACCTTGGAGCAGTCGAGAGACGTCTGCACGCAGTTCGCCGCGAACTGAGCACCGTCGTCGGCGGTGTAGTGGTATCGGACGGTGACGTCGGCGAGGTCCACCGTCTTGCCGGACGTGTTGATGACTTCCAGCCAGGGTTTGGCGGCGTCCGTCACCGCCGCGCCTTCGGTGCGGTAGCGGACGGTCAGGGCCGCGGGTTCCTCCTCCGACGGCCACCATCGGTAGGCGGCCGCACCGGCGGCAGCCAGGAGGACCACCACAGACGTAATGATAAGGAAGCTTCGCCCTTTACCAGATGATTTACTGCGATGGGACATGAAATACCCCAGATTCCATGGCT
>NZ_BAABCQ010000190.1:0-14394 GCF_039539045.1 Streptomyces marokkonensis | reverse complement strand
CGGCGGGCGGCGGGCGGCGGGCGGCGGGCGGCGGGCGGCGGGCGGCGGGCGGCGGGCGGCGGCGACGTCAGCCCGCCAGATGCCCCAAGTCGTTCCAGCTCTCCAGGGCCGGCTCCCCGTACGCCCATCCCAGCACCGACAGCGACGTCGGGTTCAGCCGTATCCGCGCCGCGAAGTCCAGCGGCAGCCCCAGCCACCGCGCCCCGATCGACCGGAGTACGTGCCCGTGGGCGAAGACGAGGACGTCGCGGTCCGTCTCACGCGCCCACGCCACCACCTCGTCCGCGCGCGCGGTGACGTCGGCCGTGCTCTCCCCCTCCGGGACCCCGTCCCGCCAGATCAGCCAGCCGGGCCGGACGGCCTGGATCTCGTCCGGCGTCATGCCCTCGTACGCCCCGTAGTCCCACTCCATCAGCGTGTCCCAGGTCCGGGCGCGCTCGCCGAAACCGGCGAGTTCGCAGGTCTCCCGCGCGCGGACCAGCGGGCTGGTGCGCACCTCGACCCCGGGCAGTCCCTCCAGCGGTGCCCGGTGCAGCCGCTCGCCGAGCAGCTTGGCGCCGCGCCGGCCCTCCTCCAGGAGCGGCACGTCGGTCCTGCCGGTGTGTCTGCCGGACAGCGACCACTCCGTCTGTCCGTGCCGGGCCAACAGGATGCGCGGTGCCATGAAGAGGCCTTTCCGGGAGATATGTCGGAGGAGACGCCTCCATCATCGCGCACACCGCGCTCGGGCAACCCGGCGGGCGATGTGGGCGTCTTCCAGGTCCGAGGGTGCTCCACGAAGCGGGCGCACGAAGGCCGTAGAGTGGCACGCCCGTGTCCGTCCGAGGCGCGCGCGAGAAACGAAGGGGGAGGGCGATCGGATTGCCGCACACCGAGACACCGGGCACCGAGGCTGCCCCGAAACCTCGGCCGCGCTGGTGGACCGAGCTGCCGCTCATCGTCCTCGTGTACGCCTGCTACTCCGCGGGCCGCCTCCTCGTCCGGGGCGACGTCTCCGACGCGGTCGACCACGGCCTGGCCATCCTGCGCATAGAGAAGGTGCTCTTCCTCAACGCGGAGCACCCGCTCAACGACCTCTTCACCAACAACCCCTGGATCGGCATACCGGCCGACTTCTGGTACGCGTCGCTGCACTACGCGGTCACCCCGGCGATCCTGGTCTGGATCTTCCGCTCGCGCAGCGTGCGCTACCGGGCCGCCCGCACCTGGCTGCTGACGTCCACGTTCATCGGCCTCATCGGCTTCACCCTGCTGCCGACCTGCCCGCCCCGGCTGCTGGACGCGAGCCACGGCTTCGTCGACACGATGGCGCAGTACAGCTCGTACGGCTGGTGGGGCGCCGAGGCGAGTGCGCCGCGCGGCCTGGGCGGGCTGACCAACCAGTACGCGGCCATGCCCAGCCTGCACGTGGGCTGGGCCGTGTGGTGCGGCGTGATGCTGTGGCGCTACGGCGGGACGCGCACGGCGAAGGTGGCCGGCGTCGTGTACCCGCTGGTGACCGTGATCGTGGTGATGGGCACCGCGAACCACTACTTCCTCGACGCGGTCGCCGGCGCGGCCGTGATCGGCGCGGGGCTGGTGCTGACGCCGTTCGTGCTGCGGACCGCGGACCGGGTACGGACTCGGTTGGTGACCCGTTTCGCCCCCGCCTCGCAGGTCCCGGCAGGCACGGGTTCCACGATTGTCAGTGGTGGATGCCAGACTTCCGCGGGTGAGCGATTTCCACGGCAGCGCGAGCAGCGGTTCGGAGCGGGAGCCGAGCCGGACCCCGCCCCCTCGGACGCGGGGGACGAGACTCCGGCACCGGCTCGCTGAGCTGCGCGGGCCCGACGTACCGGCCAAGGCGCTGGACGCACGCGCCCTGGCCGCCCTCGCCGCCAACCCCGGGTGCCGTCGGCGCGCGATCCTCGACGGTGCCGGGGTGGACAAGGGTTCGCTCGCGAGCGCGCTGGGCTCGCCGTCGGTCTTCGGACAGTCGCAGTTCGCCTTCACCCGGGGCAACGCCTTCGAGGCCCGGGTCAAGGCGGACGGCGGCGCGGAGCTGCTGCGGCTCGTGCACGAGAAGCTGGACCGGGGCGCCGAGCCGCCGGCCGGCGCGCACGTACCGGACCTGTCCGCGACCGGCCCCGAGGGCCGTGCGGCCCGCACCTCGCTGGCCCTGCGGGAGGCCACCGGCACACCCGGTACACCCGGTACACCCGGTACACCCGGTACACCCGGTACACCCGGTACACCCGACAGGCCTGGCACGCCCGGCACGTGGACACTCCTCGACCACCCGATGCTCGCCCTCGACGTCGCCGGCTCCCCCGCCTTCCTGGAGCCGGACGCCGTCGTGGTGCACCCGGACGGCAGCTGGACGGTCGTCGAGATCAAGTCCTTCCCCATGCTGGACGGCTCGGCCGACCCGGCGAAGGTCGGCGCCGCCGCCCGGCAGGCCGCGGTGTACGTGCTGGCCCTGGAGCGGGTCGCCGCCCGGCTGGATCCCGCCCCGCGCGTACGCCACCGAGTGCTCCTCGTCTGTCCCAAGGACTTCTCCAACCTGCCCACCGCGTCCGCCGTCGACGTGCGCAAGCAGCGCGCGGTCACCGACCGCCAGCTGGCCCGCCTGACCCGCATCGAGGACATCGCCGACACGCTCCCCGAGGGTGTCTGCTTCTCTCCCGAGCTGCCGGCCGAGGAGCTGACGGCCGCGGTCGAGTCGGTTCCGGCGGCGTACGCGCCCGAGTGCCTGTCCGCCTGCGAGCTGGCCTTCCACTGCCGCGGCCGGTCCCGCGAGGCCGGCGCGGTGACCTCGCTGGGCCGCTCCGTACGGGCCGAGCTCGGCGGTCTGTCGACGGTGGAGGACGTGCTGGCGGCGGCTCACGGGGAGGCCGGCGATCCGGACGACCCGGCGGTGGCCGCCCTGCGCCGGGCGGCCCGCCTACGGGTGGAGGCGCTCGCGACGGCCGGCATCGGGACCGGCGGCAGCCACAGCGACAGCAGCGGGTTCGGCGGCGGCGGATCCGGCGGGATCGGGGTGGCCGGGTGTCACTGATCACCACGCTCGCCCGCCTGGAGGCGGTGCGCACCGGCCGTGCCCAGCCCGCCGCCACCGTCCGGCACCGGCACCTGTCCGACCGTCCGCTGGTCTTCGTACCGCTGATCACCGCCGGTGAGGCCGGTGCCCCGCTCGGCGCGCTGGTCGGCACCGACCGGGACGCGCCGCGTCTGCTGGTCGTCCCGCAGCCCCGCGACCGCGACCTGCGCTCCGCGTTCCTGGCAGAGCTGGCCGGCATCGTGCTGCCGCACGTCGAGTCGTACGCCGACAGTGTCGAGACCGCCGAGCGCACCGAGACCGACCCGGAGACGGGCAAGCGGGTCAAGGTCGAGGTCGACCTGTGCGCGGACGCCGCGCAGCTGGTCGTGCCGAGCCGGGCCGGTATCGACTTCGTGCGGCTGCTGGGCCGGTCGATGCGGTTCCGGCGTACGGCGGAGGAGGACCCGGAGACACCGCACCCCGCGCCGCCGAGGGTGCCGCTGCTCGGCCGGTGGCTGACCCACTACGGCGAGCGGGCCCGGGTCCCGGGCTCCTCCCTCCTGCTGGCCATGACCGACCTGCTGGGCCGGCAGTGGGCGACCGGGCAGTCCACGCTGGAGGACCAGCACCTGGGGGCGCTGCTGGCCTGGATCGCACCGGAGGCCGACGGTGCGGGACCGACCGGCGCGCAGGCCGCGCACCGTGCGGAACTCGCCCGCGACGCCGACGGCCAGCTGCTGTGCCCGCCCGCGGGCCCGGCCACCGACCCGGCCTTCGACAACAGGCTGCTCGCCCCCGCCATCGAGCGTTACGACCGTGCCCGCACCGCGCTCGCCGCCGCCGAGGACGGCCTGGCGGCCGACGAACGGCTCGGCGCGCTCCGTGCCGCCGAGCGGGAGATCCGCGCCCTGGTCGAGAGCCGTACGCGGCCCACCTGGGACACGGTGTGGCGGGGCCTGGACCTGCTGCGGGAGCTGCCGGCCGGCGCGCATGTCGAGGACCGCTGGACCCGCGACCGCTGGTCGTTCACGTCCCACCGCGACCGCGTCCTGTCCGGCGAGCCTCCGCAGCCGCGCCGCGACGACGCGGTGACCGCGGCGAACAAGCTCGCCACCCGCGAGCGCGAGCAGGCCCGGCTGGAGGCCCAGGAGGCGCTGGACGATCCGCTGGTGATGGCCGGGCGGCGGCTGTCCGGTGAGGCGTTCACCGGTGAGGTCACCGACGTGGTGATGGCGTACAGCGAGAGCAAGCGGCCCAGTCCGCGCCCGCTGGTCACGGTCCGCACGGACGACCGCCCGCACCTGGGTGAGCGGGTGAAGGTCTACCGGTCGCTGGGCGGCAAGCCGCAGGCCGCGGAGTACGTCGGACCGGCCGGCGGGGGTGGGTCCGAGGACGGGGACGGGGACACGGACGAGGGCGCACTGGTCCTGCGGATCGTCGACAGGATGGGCCGCGGCAAGGAGCCGGAGGCCGGGTCGGTGCCGGAGAAGGGCGACCGGGTCTGCTTCACCCTCTTCGAACACGAGCAGCGGGGCGGGGCGAAGCTTCCCGACCCGGATCAGACCCCGTGGACGCACGGCGGCCCGCCCGGCGAGACGGCCGCCGTACCGGAGGCGGCCGACGCCCAGACCGAGGAGGACGTCCTGTGACGGCCGAGGCCACCACGCCCCCCGTCGAGCGGTCCGCCGCCACGGTCTTCGACCCGGGCGCCGAGGCCGCCCGCGCCACCGCCGCGATCCTCCACGACACCCTGCACGGCACCGAGCGCGGTGTCGTCGTCGACTCCCCGCCCGGCGCCGGCAAGTCCACGCTCGTGGTGCGGGCGGCGCTGGAGCTGGCCGAGGCCGGCCATTCCCTGATGGTCGTGGCGCAGACCAACGCCCAGGTCGACGACCTGGTCCTGCGCCTCGCCGAGAAGGACCCCGACCTGCCGGTGGGCCGTTTGCACAGCAGTGACGCCGACCCGTACGACAAGGCACTCGACGCGCTGGCGAACGTGCGCAAGTCGGCGAAGGCCGCCGATCTCGCCGGGCAGGCCGTCGTCCTGTCCACGGCCGCGAAGTGGGCGCACGTCAAGGTGGACGAGCCGTGGCGGTACGCGATCGTCGACGAGGCGTACCAGATGCGCTCGGACGCGCTGCTGGCGGTCGCCGGGCTCTTCGAGCGGGCGCTGTTCGTGGGCGACCCGGGTCAGCTGGACCCGTTCTCGACCGTGGGCGGCGAGCAGTGGGCGGGCCTGTCGTACGACCCGTCGGCGTCCGCGGTGACGACACTCCTCGCCCACAACCCCGCGCTCCCCCAGCACCGGCTGCCGGTGTCGTGGCGCCTGCCGGCGTCGGCGGCGCGGCTCGTCTCCGACGCGTTCTACCCGTACACGCCGTTCCGCAGCGGCACGGACCACGGCGACCGGGCCCTGTCCTTCGCGGTGGCGTCGGACGGATCGGGCCCCGACCAGGTGATCGACGAGGCGGCCCGCTCGGGCTGGGGCCTGCTGGAGCTGCCCCGGCGCCACACTCCGCGCACCGACCCGGAGGCGGTGCGTGCGGTGGCGACGGTGGTCCGGCGGCTCCTGGACCGGGAGGGCGCGGCGACGTCCGAACGCTCCCCCGACCCCGCCCCGCTGACCGCCGGCCGCATCGCCGTCGGCACGGCCCACCGGGACCAGGCGGCGGCGGTACGGGCCGCGCTGGCCGACCTCGGGGTGACCGAGGTGACCGTAGACACGGCGAACCGGCTCCAGGGCCGCGAGTACGACGTCACGGTCGTCCTCCACCCGCTGTCCGGCCGCCCCGACGCCACCGCCTTCCACCTGGAGACGGGCCGTCTGTGCGTTCTGGCCTCCCGGCACCGGCACGCGTGCATCGTGGTCTGCCGGGAAGGGGTGGGCGAGCTGCTGGACGACTATCCGTCCACGGAGCCGGTCCAGCTGGGCACGCTGGTGAAATTCCCGGACGGGTGGGAGGCGAACCACGCCGTCCTCGCCCACCTGGCGGAGCACCGGGTGGCCTGGCGCCCCTGAACGACGCCCCAGCAACCGCCGGACGGAGTCCGGCACACCGCCGAAGGCGGCCAACGGTTACAGCCCGGACGGGTGGGAGGCGAACCACGCCGTCCTCGCCCACCTGGCGGAGCACCGAGTGGCCTGGCGGCCCTGACGCAGGCACCACGCGCAACTATCCGCGGAGGCGAGCGGGGAGGGGCGGGGGGCTCTCTCCACGGCGAGGACTATCTGGTGCTTTTGTCCTTGGGGCGCTCATCTGAGAGGTGTGTGAACAGTTTCGCCGAAAAGTTCACGGCTGCGGGCTGCTGGGTGGGGGGTGGGCGTGGGCGATCCGGGTCGCGAGCCGGTGGATCAGCCGACGGGCCGTTTCCGGACCGACGACTTCGATGTGGTCGCTGAACTGGAGCAGCTGCCGTACACCGTCGAGCTGGTCGTACGCGACGGTGATCTCGACCCGCCCGTCGTCCCCCCGGGCGCTCGCCGTCCGGAACCGGGAGCCCAGGACTCGGCGCGCCATGTCGAGGCAGTCGGCGTCGAGGTGCGCCGTGACGACTACGTGCCGCTGCCGGTCCTCCAGTTCCTCGCTCAGCTCCCGCGCGGTGCCGGCGAGGTCGGCACCGGGTCGCAACCCGCGGTCGGTGTCGAGCAGGGTCCAGCGCTGGAGACGTGCGAGCGCGAACATGCGTGGCCTCCCTTCACGGTCGGCCACGAGGTACCAGCGCCCGGCCCGCTGCACGAGCCCGTACGGGTCGACCACCAGGTCCCGCACGGTCGCGCTGCCGCTGTGCCGATAGCCGATGCGCAGCCGCCTGGCGGTGCGCAGGTCCCGGACCAGGCCGGCGACGTCGGGCACGGGCGCGGGGTCGTCGAACCAGGGCCGGTTGTCGACCGCGACCACGTCCGCCAGGGACAGCGGCAGGTCGTCCCGGGCGGGCGGCGGCGACCGGCGTGGCGTGAGCTTGCGCAGGGCCGACCGGGCGGCCGCTTCGCCGCCGAGCTGGCGGGCCCGGTCCAGATCGAGTCCGACCGCCCGCAGCAGGTCCGCCTCGCCGGTCGTCAGCTTCGACAGGTCGACCTGGTCGCCGGGCAGCAGGCTGATACCGCCGTACTTGCCCCGCTCGGTGATGACGGGGATGCCCGCGTCGAGGAGCGCCCGCACATCGCGGAGGACCGTTCTGGCCGAGACCCCCAGCTCCTCGGCCAGTGACTCGGCGGTGGTCCGCCGACGTGTCTGCAATGCCGTGAGGAGCTCGATCAGGCGTTGCGGTCGACTCACGCGCCGACCCTCCTCACCTGAACGCTCACCTGAACACGACAGACCGTGTCATGTTCTCGGGCGAGGCTGACACCGACGGCCGGACCCGGCCCGCTCGGAAGGAGACCCGACACCGTTCTACGCCGACCTGTTCGACATCGAGCCGGTCATGACCACCCCGCGCTACGTGCCGTTCGAGGTCGCCCCGGGCGTGCTGTTCGCGCTCTGGAGCGGCCGCGCGGACCGGGTGTCACCATCGACGCCGCGTACCTCGGAGGTCGGTCTCATGGTCCCGGGCTCCTCGGCGGCCATCGACGACATCCACGCCGCGTGGACCGCCAAGGGCGTCACCGTGGTCGAACCACCGCACGACGAGGTCTTCGGCCGCACCTTCGTCGTCGCGGATCCGGACGGCAACCTCATCCGGGTATCACCCGTTGACTGACCGGCACCCGCTTCACGAGGTCCACGTCACGGCGGTCGGTGCGGTATCCAGTTGGCACCACACGTATTTTCCCCGGTTGCCCTCGCGTGCCAGCGGCTGCCACCCCCACACGTCGGCACAGGCCCGGACCAGCGCCAGACCCCGCCCGTCCTCCCGGTCCGCGTCCCGGTCGAACGACTCCGGCGGCTGCGGCGGCGTCGGGTCCGCGTCCCAGGCTCCGATGCGCAGCACGCCCGCCGCCCAGCGCACCCGCAGGGCGGCGGGCCCCTTGGTGTGCCGTACGGCGTTGGAGACCAGCTCCGTCGCCAGCAGCTCCGCGACGTCGACCAGCCGGATCAGTCCGTGCATCGTCAGGATCAGCCGGAGGGTCCGGCGGCAGACGGTGACGGCACGGGGGTCGTTCGGGATGTAGAGGGAGTACTCCCACGGATCGTTTTCAGGCATGCCGGGCCCCTTCGGGGATGTGGAGTGGTGTGCGGCGGGCGCCGGTGTCATTGCCGCCCCGCCACGGCAGGACGGAACGGTGCGCTTCCAGCGCCCCAACATTGCGCCGAGTACGCGTCGCGTCACCGACGGTAGGTCATAGATTTATTACTCAGCAAGCCCATCGCGTAACGTTGCCCCGAACGAGCCGCCTGCGGGCATCCGTTGAGCGAGGAGGAAGTCGTGCCGCCGAGACGCACGCCCACAGCACGTCAGGAGCGCCTGGGGGCCGAACTGAGAAAGATGCGGGAAGCCGCGGGGCTCAAGGCAACCGAGGCGGCAGCCCTTCTCGGCGTGAACTCCGTCCAGATCAGCCAGATCGAGTCCGGAATCGCCGGAGTGAGCGAGGAACGCCTACGGCGCCTCGCAGCGCATTACGCCTGCTCGGACGAAGAGTTGATCTCGGCGCTGGCCGCGATGGCGACAGACCGCACGCGCGGTTGGTGGGAGGAGTACCGGGGCTCACTGCCCCACTCGTTCCTCGACCTCTCGGAGTTGGAGCATCACGCGTCCCTCCGCTGGGACGTGGACTTCCTGCACGTCCCCGGACTCCTCCAGACCGAGGATTACGCTCGCGCGCTCTTCCACTACGTGAACCCCCGGTTCTCGGAGGGTGAGGTGGAGCGCTGGGTGGAGCACCGCATGAAGCGACGGGGCATCATCGAACAGCCGCAAGCCGTTCCGTACGAGGCCGTCATCCACGAAGCCGCCCTGCGCATCAAGGTCGGCGACAGCGCGGCGATGAGGACTCAGCTCGACCATGTCCTGGACCTCTCCGCTTCCGGCCACGTCACCGTGCGCGTCATCCCCTTCACGGCGGAAGGCTTCGCCGGCGCCGGAAGCGCCATGGTGTACGCGGGCGGCCCCGTCCCCAAGTTGGACACTGTCGTTCGCGACACCCCTCACGGCACCGTCTTCGTCGACGCCGAAGCTCAGCTGAGTCACTTTCGAACACTGTTCCATAAGGTGGGAGAAGCCGCGTTGGAGCCCGAGCTTTCCCGTGACTTCATCCACAAGCTGACGAAGGAGCTGTAAGCCCAGATGGTGACCCCCCGCACATGGAAGAAGTCGTCCTACTCGGGCGGTGGTGAGGGCAACGCCTGCGTGGAAGTGGCCCACCGCCACCCCCACATAGCCGTCCGCGACTCCAAGGCCCCCACCCGGGCCGTGCTCACCTTCCCCGGCCCCGCCTTCACCGCCTTCCTCAACGCCCTCAAGCCCCCCACCGGGGAATAACCGGAGCCCCCCTCCTGTTACGCCGCGCAGCGACCCGCAGCGACCCGCAGCGAATGACACGACACAGGAGGCTCCCCACCATGCCCGCAGACGCCGCAGAGGAGATCCGGGGCACGGCCCACGGCACCGCGCCCGTCCCCCTCTCCGTACTGGACCTGGTCACCGTCGGCGCCGGCCGTACCGCCACCGACGCGCTGCGGACCAGCGTGGACATCGCACGCCTCGGCGAGGCCCGCGGTTTCCACCGGTACTGGGTCGCCGAGCACCACTCCATGCCCGGCGTCGCCTCCTCCTCACCCGCGGTGATCCTGGCCCACCTGGCCGCCCACACCGACCGCATCCGGCTCGGTTCCGGCGGCGTCATGCTGCCCAACCACGCGCCGCTCGTGATCGCGGAGCAGTTCGGCACGCTGGAGGCCATGGCCCCGGGCCGCGTCGACCTCGGCCTCGGCCGCGCTCCCGGGACCGACGGGGCCACCGCCGCCGCCCTGCGCCGCACCGACCGTCTCAACGAAGGCGCCGACGACTTCCCGCAGCAGCTCGCGGAGCTGATCCGGTTCCTGGACGACGACTTCCCCGACGGTCACCCGTACGGGCGTATCCACGCCGTGCCCGGCCCCGTGCAGGCGACCAGCCCCGGCGGCGTCCAGTCCCCGCACCGGCCGCCGGTCTGGCTGCTCGGTTCCTCCGGTTTCAGCGCGCGGCTGGCCGGCACTCTCGGGCTGCCCTTCGCCTTCGCGCACCACTTCTCGGCACAGAACACCGTCCCGGCGCTGGACCTGTACCGGGAGTCCTTCCGGCCGTCCGCCGTCCTCGACGCGCCCTACGCCCTCATCGGCGTCTCCGCGCTCGCGACCGACGACGCGAAGGAGGCCCGCCGGCAGGTGATGGCCGCCGCGCTGAACATGGTGCGGCTGCGCACCGGGCGCCCCGGGCTCGTACCGACGCCGGAGGAGGCCGAGGCGTACGACTTCAGCCCGATGGAGGAGGAGTTCGTGTCGTCCTGGAACTCCAACGTCATCCACGGGACCCCGGACGAGGTCCGGTCCGGCCTCGACGATCTCCAGAAGCGCACCGGCGCCGACGAGCTGATGCTCACCGCCAACGCCCACGGCGGCGACGTACGCCTGCGCTCCTACGAACTGATCGCCGACGCCTACGGTCTGCCGACGCCGGCCTGAACCCCGGCCGTGCCGCCGGCCGTGCCGCTTCCGGCGGGGCCCAGCAGCGCGGAGATACGATCCGGCGCCACCGGTCGGGAGTACAGCCAGCCCTGACCGGTGTCGCAGCCGATGCGGCGCAGGCGGGTCGCCTGGTCGGAGGTCTCCACGCACTCGGCGGTGACGGTCAGCCCGAGCCGGTGGGCGAGCTGGACCATCGCCTCGACGATGACCTCGTCGGCCGGGTTGGCCGAGGACCCGTCGACCGACACGTCGCCCGACGGGGCGGCGCCGGCGTCCGTCCCGGCGCCCTGGAGCCCACCGCCGTGGGCCCCGCTCTCCCCGGCCGCGCCCTCCCCGGCCGCGCCGTGTCCGAGCCCGCCCTCCCGGACCCCGTCGTACTGGAATCCCCGTACGAACGCGCCGTCCAGCTTCAGGACCGACACCGGCAGCCGGCTGAGGTAGGCCAGGTTCGAGTAACCCGTGCCGAAGTCGTCGATGGCGATGTGGACGCCCATGTCGCTGAGCGCCTTGAGGACCTGGAGGGGGCGGCCGGCCGAACCCATCACCGCCGACTCCGTCAGCTCCAGCTGGAGCAGGTTCGGGGCCAGGCCCGTCTCCTCCAGGGTCGCCGCCACGTCCGCCACCAGGTCCGAGTCCCAGACCTGGCGGACCGCCACGTTGACGCTGACGAAGATCGGCGGGTCGTCCGGGTGGGCGAGCTGCCAGCGTCGGGCCTGGTGGCAGGCCGTGCGCAGGATCCAGCGGCCGAGGGGAACGATAGAACCGTCCTCCTCCGCCAGTGCGATGAACCGATTCGGCGCCAATACGCCGAACTGAGGATGATTCCAGCGGATGAGCGCCTCGACGCCCCGCACCCGGCCGTCCTCCATGCCGACCAGCGGCTGGTACTCCAGGGCGAACTCGCCGCGCTCGATGGCCGGCCGGAGCGTGGCGGCGAGTGCCTGGCGGGTCATGCGGTTCGCGTTGCGCTCGGGGTCGAAGAGCGTCCACCGGGCCCTGCCGTCGGCCTTGGCCCAGTACAGGGTCGTGTCGGCGGCCTGCATCAGGGCGGTGGGGGTGGTGCCGACGATGTGGCGTTCGACGACGCCGACCGACGCCGTGACCGAGAGGCGGCGGTCACCGACCTCGAAGGGCTCCTGGAGGGCCGTCAGGACCGATTCGGCCAGGTCGGCGAGTTGGTCGGTGCCCGTGGAGTCCTCCACGAGGAGGGCGAACTCGTCGCCGCCGAGCCTGGCCACCAGCGGGGCGCCGGACCGGGCGTGCGCGGTGTTGTCCTCCGCGCACCGGGTGAGGCGTTCGGCCACGGCGGCCAGCAGCCGGTCGCCGACGCGGTGGCCGAGGGTGTCGTTGACCGCCTTGAAGCCGTCCAGGTCCAGGTAGCACACGCCGATCCGGCCGGTGCCGCCGTGCTCGTCCGACTCCGCCTCCAGTGCGGCCGTCAGGCGCTCGAAGAACAGCGCGCGGTTGGGCAGCCGGGTGACCGGGTCGTGCATCTGGAGGTGGCGCAGCCGGGCCTGGAGCTCGCGCCGGGCGCTGATGTCGGCGACCGACAGCAGCAGGCCGTCCCGCTCCTGACCGGACTCGGCCAGCGGCTCGAGGGTCACCTGCACCCACAGGGACTGCCCGTCGGCCCGTTTGAGCCGCCGGGTGCAGCGCAGCCGGGGCTGTCGACCCCGCAGCACCTCGCGGTACGCGCGCCAGGTGCCGGCGTCGGAGGCGAGGTCGACGAGGTCGGCCGCCGCGCGGCCGGCCAGCGTGGCCGGGTCCGTGCCGAGCAGGGTGCCCAGCGTGTCGTTGGCGCCGACGACCAGACCCTCGGCATCGACGACGGCCATGGCCAGGGGGGCGGCCGTGAACGCCGAGCGGTAGGTCGGGGGCCCCGCACAAGGAGTACGAGGTGCCAGGCATGTGTCACTCTCTGTGACGGCCGACCGGTCGAGGTCTGCCGCGGGCGCCGGCCCTTCGGAGGTTCCGTTCACCGCTCGCTCCCGCAGTGCCTCGATCTCTGCTCGTGCTCTGTTCGTGCTCTGTTCGTGCAGGAAAGTGTGCCGATCATAGAGGCTGCCACCGGGCCCTTCCAGCCGCCGTTCCGCGTTCGGAACCAAGTGATCTCTCCGACGGGTCGTTTCCGCTCACACCTGGACGGGTTCTACACGCCCCCGACCAGTTGTGACGTTCTGTGAGTGCCCTGGGAGCGGCGGGCAGGAGACCGCCGGTGGAATTCCGGGCGACTCACCCATCCGGTGCAGGCGAACAGTGCGTAGTACGACAAATATGCACAAGCTGAGTGCGGTGTCCCGTCAACCGCACCGGAGGTCCATGTGTCGCGCCAGCTCCCCCTGAGGCGACTTCCCCGGGAGGCCCTCAAGGGGCTCGGCGCGGACCGCCGGGCGGCGGGCAAGCACCGCTCCAGGCTGCGCAGCACGGCTGCGGTGTGCACCACGATGTCGGCGCTCGCCGCGACCTCCCTGGTCACCGCTCCCTCGGTCGCCGAGCCCTTCTCCCCCGAGCCCTGCGCGCTCCAGCGCACCGACGTGCACCACTCCGAGGGCCTGGACACCTGGAACGCCGCCTATCCGCGGCCCGTCCGCGCGCTGGACGCCGTGATGGTGTTCCTCTCCTTCCCCGACTCCCGGCCACTGACCGCGCCGGCCGAACTCGCCGCCGACCACTTCCCCGCCACCACCCGCTTCTTCCAGCGCGCCTCGTACGGCATGTTCACGCTCCGTCCGCATCCGCTGAGCACCTGGATCCCCATGCCGCGGCCGTCGACGGCGTACGACATACAGCGCGACTGGAGTGCCGAGCACCGGGCCGCCTACCTGCGGGACGCGCTCGACGCCACCGACCGGCGCGTCGACTTCTCCCGCTACGACGTCGTCTACTTCGTCGCCGACCCGGACGCGCCCGGCGTGGACTCGGACGCCACGAAGGTCGTCAACCTGAGCACCCCGATGCGGGCCGACGGCACCGACATCAGGCGGGTCGTCACGGTCTTCGAGAACCATCCGCCGGACCGGCTGGTCCTGGCCCACGAGACCGGGCACGTCTTCGACCTGCCCGACCTGTACCACCGGCCCGTCGACGGCGAGGGCGACTGGGACACCCACGTCGGCGACTGGGACCTGATGGGCAGCCAGTTCGGGCTGGCCCCCGACCTGTTCGGCTGGCACAAGTGGAAGCTGGGCTGGCTGCGACCCCGGCAGGTGGCCTGCGTGCGGGGCGGCGGGCCCACCCGGCTGACACTGGAGCCGCTGGGGGCGGGGCCGGGGGTGGTGGTGACGGGTACCGCCGGGGCGCCGGCCTTCGGTCTCGGCCGGGGCACCAAGCTCGCGGTGGTGCGCACCGGGGCGGACAGCGTGCTCGCCTTCGAGGCCCGGGGGCCGGTCGGCGACGACGCCGCCGCCTGCCGGGCGGGAGTACTGGTGTACCGGGTGCGCAGCGGGGCGGAGTCCGGCGACGGGCCGATCGAGGTGATCGACGCCCACCCGGACACCGAGGCCTGCTGGGAGGACTCGGTCTACCCCCCGCTCGCCGACGCCCCGGTGAGCCTCGGCGAAAGCTTCACGGTGCCGGGAGAGGGCGTACGGGTGGAGGTGGCGGGACGGACGGGGTCGGGGGCGTGGACGGTGCAGGTCACGCCGGGGCCGGACGGATGACCCCCCGACGCCTCTGAGCATGCGAGAAGGCCCCCCGCCTGGGCGAGGGGCCTTTTCGCCGTCTGTGCGCCGCCAGGGACTCGAACCCCGGACCCGCTGATTAAGAGTCAGC
>NZ_BAABCQ010000189.1:0-14444 GCF_039539045.1 Streptomyces marokkonensis | reverse complement strand
GCTGGTTTTCAGGGGTCCTGGTCACGGGAAGTACACGGTGAGACGCCTTTGAAGTGCGGCATTCGGACCGTGTACGGTCCGCATCGCCATCCAAGGCGATCACTCATGAGGAGTCCGGTTGGGTGTCGATTGAGTAACAGACCTTGATGTGAGGCAAAATCTCCGCCTCGGGTCGGGCACAAGTCCGGCCTCTCACGCGTTACGTGCGCTGGAGACACCCGCAGATACCCAGAGGGGGAGAGCGACCATGGCAACTGATTACGACACTCCACGCAAGACCGACGACGATGTCGACTCGGACAGCCTCGAAGAGCTGAAGGCAAGGCGGAACGACAAGTCCGCCTCGGCCGTCGACGTCGACGAGTTCGAGGCCGCGGAAGGCCTCGAACTTCCCGGCGCCGACCTCTCGAACGAGGAACTGGCCGTCCGTGTACTTCCGAAGCAGCAGGACGAGTTCACCTGCATGAGCTGCTTCCTGGTGCACCACCGCAGCCAGCTGGCCCGGGAGAAGAACGGCCAGCCGATCTGCCGCGACTGCGACTGAGGCGGGGTCGGCCGTGACTGGCTCGACCCCTCCCTGGAAGCGCCGCTTCTCCCGACGGGAAGCGGACCAAGGACCGTCCGACGGTCCCTACAGCGCGAATGACGACGAGCGGGGCCCGACCGATACGGGGACGGCCTCGCTCGAATCAGTGGTCGACCGGGGTGACCTGCCGGCGACCGCGCAGGCGCCGGCGCCCGCTGCCCGGCGACGGGCGGCGGCGTTCCGGCACAAGGCCGGACAGGGGGTCCGCAACGGAGGCCGGCGTGCCAGGGCCGCCCTGGCACATCTCGCGGACCGGATCATCGATCTGGCCCCGCGCGTGCCCGTACGGGACCTGGCGAAGCTCCGCGGGCAGTTCCCGGGTCTCGGACCCGAGGAGCTCGCCGACCGGCTCGTGGCGGGCGCCGCCAAAGGCACGGCGACCGTCGGAGCGGGAGTCGGCGCGGCGGCGATGATGCCCGTGCCGCCCGCGATGCCCACCGAACTGGCCGCCGAGATCACCGGCGTGGCGGCGATCGAGCTCAAGATGATCGCCGAGCTCCACGAGGTCTACGGCGTGCGTCCGCCCGGCGGTCTCGCGCAGCGCAGCACCGCGTACCTGAATTCCTGGTCGGACGAGCGCGGCGTCGACGTGTCCAAGCCCTCGAGCCTCGGCTCGGCGATGAACAGCCACATGAAGCGCCAACTGCGCCAGCAGATCATGAAGCGGATGGTGCGTGACCTGCCGAACCTGATGCCGTTCATGGTGGGCGCGGCGGTGGGTGCCGTCATGAACCGCCGCGACACCAGAAAGCTGGCCGCCAGAATCAGGGCGGACCTGCGCAAGCAACAGGTGCCGTGGAGCGCCCTCGGCGAACTGCCCGCGCTGGACGGACCGCAGGACGCGCTGGACATGGGCGCCCTCACGAAGGAACTCGGCGGCGCCGAGGAGAGCGGCCGCCGCCCCGGCAGGGACGGCGGCCGCTGATCCCGCGTGTGCGCTACGCCGCCGCGGCCTTCGCCGCCGTCAGGGCCTCCACCAGCCGCTCCGGCTCGCGGGTCGACAGATACAGGTACGGAGTCGGGTCCTCCGGATCCGTGACCATCACGCGAACGGCCCTCGGGATGTAGGCGCGCAGCAGCAGGAAGGCGCGGACATCGGCCTTGTGGGTGCGCCAGGCACGGGCTTCCGCAGGGTCGAGGATCTCCGCCTCGCCCAGGGCCGAGAGCGGCACCTTCGCCTCGCCCGCGATCAGCGAGTCGCCCACGACGCGGATACGGACCGCGCCGTACGAACTGGCCACCACCGCGGCCACGGCCGTCCCGCCGGCCAGGCCGCCCAGCATCGGCAGCGTGCCGAAGGGCAGCAGGACGAGGGCGAAGGAGACCCCCACCAGGAAGGAGCCCAGCCACCAGGAGCGGGGCGCGGTGAGGCGTTCTTCGTACGGGGCGGTGGAGAGCTGCATGGAACAAGCTTGGCACGGTATCGGAGTTCGGCCGGCGCGCGGGTAAGGTCTGCGCCTGTGAGTGGTACTTCCCCAGGTCTTCAGCCCCCCGCCGACGCCGTGAAACCCGTACGGCACCCCGACGCGCCCGCCCCCGGCGAGCTGCTCGGCGCGCACTACGGCCAGTGCTTCGGCTGTGGCGGCGACCAGCCCCACGGACTTCACCTCCAGGCACGGGCGGGCGAAGGCGTGTCGATCACCGCCGAGTTCACCGTGCGGCCCGCCCACCAGGGCGCACCCGGCCTGGCCCACGGCGGCGTGCTGGCCAGCGCCCTGGACGAGACCCTCGGCTCGCTCAACTGGCTGCTGCGCACGATCGCGGTGACCGGACGGCTGGAGACGGATTTTCTGCGGCCGGTGCCCGTCGACACGACGCTGTACCTGCAGGCCGAGGTGACGGCACTGGCAGGCCGGAAGATCTATTCCACCGCCACCGGCCGGATCGGCGGCCCCGACGGGCCCGTGGCCGTCCGCGCCGACGCCCTCTTCATCGAGGTCAAGATCGATCACTTCGTCGACCACGGTCGCGAGGAGGAGATCCGCGCCGCCATGGACGACCCCGACCGGATCCGCCGCACCCGCGCCTTCGAGGTGAACCCGTGAGCGGCCCGAGCCCCGCGGATCAGCAGCCCAGGCCGGAACTCGATGTCCTGATCCGCCGAGTCGACCCCGACGTGCCGCTTCCGGCGTACGCCCAGCCCGGCGACGCGGGAGCCGACCTGCGCACCACCGTCGGCTGCGAACTCGAGCCCGGCGAGCGGGCCGTTCTGCCCACGGGCGTGTCTGTGGCGCTCCCGGAGGGGTACGCGGCCTTCGTGCACCCACGTTCCGGGCTGGCCGCCCGCTGCGGTGTCGCCCTCGTGAATGCCCCGGGGACGATTGATGCCGGGTACCGTGGGGAGATCAAGGTGATCGTGGTGAATCTCGACCCGCGCGAGGCGGTGCGGTTCGAGCGCTTCGACCGGATTGCCCAACTGGTCGTCCAGCAGGTCGAGAGGGTCCGCTTCCGCGAGGTCGCGGAGCTTCCCGGCTCGGCGCGGGCCGAAGGGGGCTTCGGGTCCACCGGCGGTCACGCCGAGACGGACCGTGCAAGCGGCACAAGCGGCACAAGCGGTCAGGTCGCCGAGGGCGGCCCGACGGGTGGGAATCGATACGCTTCGGTCGTATCCGACCGGGAAGGACAGTGACGTGTTCGGACGTCGCAAGAACAGGGATGCCGCCGAGGACGCGGCCGGCGAGGCCGAGCAGGTCGTCGACAGCGTCGACAGCGAGGCGGGCGACAGGGGCGAGCGAGTGCGGCTCGAGCCCGAACCGCGGCCCGACGGGCCCTGGGACAGCACCGAGGTCCGCGACCCGGCCGAGGGCCGGGTGGACCTGGGCGGCCTGTTCGTACCCGGAGTCGACGGCATGGAACTGCGGGTGGAGGTCGCGGGCGACGCGATCGTCGCCGCGACCGTCGTGCTGCGCGACAGCGCCATCCAGCTGCAGGGCTTCGCGGCGCCCAAGCGCGAGGGAATCTGGGGCGAGGTGCGCGAGGAGATCGGCTCCGGCATCACCCAGCAGGGCGGCATCATCGACGAGGTCGAGGGCCCGCTGGGCTGGGAGCTGCGGGCGCAGGTCCCGGTGCAGCTGCCGGACGGCACGGGCGGCTTCCAGGTCGTGCGGTTCGTCGGCGTGGACGGCCCTCGCTGGTTCCTGCGCGGAGTGATCTCGGGCCAGGGCGCGGTGCAGCCGCAGGCCGCCGGTCTGCTGGAGCAGATCTTCCGGGACACGGTCGTGGTCCGCGGCGACGGCCCGATGGCCCCCCGCGACCCGATCGTCCTCAAGCTGCCGAACGACGCGCAGATGGTCCCCGAGGGTGTCCAGCAGGAGGAGGGCTCGCGCTTCGCCGGCGGCATGGGCCAGCTCCAGCGCGGACCGGAGATCACCGAGGTCCGGTAGGCCAGGACTCCGCACGGTTTTTCCGTACGCGCGTTTTTCCGTACGCGCGCGAGCCTCCGCACGCGCGCGGGAAGGGCCGCGTCCCCTGGAAATCGCGCAGGGGACGCGGCCCTTCCGCCATGCCCGGCCCCGTGAACGGCACGGGCTCCGCTCACGGTCGGGGCGGCCGGGGACGCCCCGATGCCGTCCATGCGCTGGGGGAGTGTGAGGCCCGCGGTCGAGCGGTGACGGCAATGGCGGGACGTCACGGCCGCGGACGTCAGAGTTCCGTCAAAGAGGGCTCCCGACCCGTCCCCTGCCCCCATTTGTCGGGATTGCTGGCCGTAGGGTCGACGCTGCGCACTCAGCGGTGACCGGAAGACAATGAGGCCATGGGACGCGGCAAGCTTCGGATCTACCTCGGCGCGGCGCCGGGCGTCGGCAAGACGTACGCGATGCTGTCCGAGGCGCACCGACGCACGGAGCGGGGAACCGACTGCGTCGTGGCCTTCGTGGAGCACCACGGCAGGTCGCGTACCGAGGTACTGCTGCACGGCCTGGAACAGGTACCGCGCCGGGAGCTGGCGCACCGCGGCGCGCTCTTCACCGAGCTGGACCTGGACGCGGTGCTGGCCCGGGCCCCCAGGGTGGCCCTGGTGGACGAGCTGGCTCACACCAACGTCCCCGGCGCCCGCAACGCCAAGCGGTGGCAGGACGTCGAGGAGATGCTGGCCGCCGGCATCGACGTCGTGTCGACCGTCAACATCCAGCACCTGGAGTCACTCGGCGACGTCGTCGAGTCGATCACCGGGGTGCGGCAGCGGGAGACGGTGCCGGACGAGGTGGTGCGGCGCGCGGACCAGATCGAACTGGTGGACATGTCGCCGCAGGCGCTGCGCCGCCGCATGGCCCACGGCAACATCTACCAGCCGGACAAGGTCGACGCGGCCCTGTCCAACTACTTCCGCCCCGGCAACCTCACCGCACTGCGGGAACTGGCCCTGCTGTGGGTCGCGGACCGGGTCGACGAGTACCTCCAGCAGTACCGCAGCGAGCACCGCGTCTCCAGGATCTGGGGCTCGCGCGAGCGCATCGTGGTCGGTCTGACCGGCGGTCCCGAGGGCCGGACGCTGATACGGCGGGCCGCGCGCCTCGCCGAGAAGGGCGCCGGCGGCGAGGTGCTGGCCGTGTACATAGCCCGCAGCGACGGCCTGACCTCGGCCTCTCCGAAGGAGCTGGCGGTGCAGCGCACCCTGGTGGAGGACCTCGGCGGGACCTTCCATCACGTGCTCGGCGAGGACATACCGGCCGCGCTGCTCGACTTCGCGCGCGGCGTCAACGCCACCCAGATCGTCCTCGGCTCCTCGCGCCGCAAGGCCTGGCAGTACGTCTTCGGCCCCGGTGTCGGCGCCACGGTCGCCCGCGAGTCGGGCTCCGACCTGGACGTCCACATCGTGACCCATGAGGAGGTCGCCAAGGGGCGCGGGCTGCCGGTGGCCAGAGGCGCGCGGCTCGGGCGCTCCCGGATCGTCTGGGGCTGGGTCGCGGGCCTCGGTGGACCGGTGCTGCTGACACTGGTGCTGAACACCGTTCACCTGGGACTCGCCAACGACGTCCTGTTCTACCTGGCGTTGACGGTGGCCGCTGCCCTGCTCGGCGGGCTGTACCCGGCGCTGGCCTCGGCCGCGGTCGGGTCCCTGCTGCTGAACTGGTTCTTCACGCCCCCGGTCAACCGGATCACCATCGCCGACCCGAGGAACATCCTTGCGCTGGCCATATTCGTGGGCGTCGCGCTCTCCGTGGCCTCGGTCGTCGACGTCGCGGCCCGCCGCACCCACCAGGCCGCCCGGCTGCGTGCCGAGTCCGAGATCCTCTCCTTCCTCGCGGGCAACGTCCTGCGCGGCGAGACCAGCCTGGAGGCACTGCTGGAACGGGTCCGCGAGACCTTCGGCATGGAGTCGGCCGCCCTCCTGGAACGGGAGGACGACGTGTCGCCCTGGACCTGCGCCGGCCGGGCCGGGGCGGGCCCGCCGGTCGGGCGTCCCGAGGACGCGGACGTGGACATGCCGGTCGGGGACCACATGGCCCTCGCGCTGACCGGCCGCGTCCTGCCGGCCGAGGACCGCCGGGTACTGGCCGCCTTCGCCGCCCAGGCCGCCGTGGTCCTGGACCGGCGACGCCTGCGCGAGGAGGCCGACCGGGCCCGCGCGCTGGCCGAGGGCAACCGCATCCGTACGGCACTGCTGGCCGCCGTCAGCCACGACCTCCGCACGCCGCTCGCCGGGATCAAGGCGGCGGTCACGAGCCTGAGGTCCGACGACGTGGAATGGTCCGAGGAGGACCGGGCGGAACTCCTGGAAGGCATCGAGGAGGGCGCCGACCGCCTCGACCACCTCGTGGGCAACCTGCTCGACATGTCCCGCCTCCAGACCGGCACGGTCACGCCGCTGATCCGGGAGATCGACGTCGACGAGGTGGTGCCGATGGCGCTCGGCGGGGTGCCCGAGGGGAGCGCCGAACTGGACATCCCCGAGACGCTGCCCATGGTCGCCGTCGACGCGGGGCTCCTGGAGCGGTCGATGGCCAACCTGGTCGAGAACGCCGTCAAGTACAGCCCCGCCGGCCGCACCGTCCTGGTCGCCGCCAGCGCCCTCGCGGACCGTGTCGAGGTGCGGGTCGTCGACCGGGGGCCGGGGGTGCCGGACGAGGCCAAGGACCGTATCTTCGAGCCCTTCCAGCGTTACGGGGATGTCCCGCGCGGGGCGGGAGTGGGGCTCGGCCTGGCCGTGGCCCGGGGCTTCGCCGAGGCGATGGGCGGCACCCTGAACGCCGAGGACACCCCCGGCGGCGGCCTCACCATGGTGCTCACGCTCCGCGCGGCGGGACCCCCCGGAGCCGCTGCACCGCTCTCCGCTGCACCGCACTCCGCGGCACCGCACGCTGCGGCACCGCTCTCCGAGACAGCAGAAAGGCAGGCCGCCCGATGACCCGGGTGCTCGTGATCGACGACGAACCGCAGATCGTGCGTGCCCTCGTGATCAATCTCAAGGCACGGCACTACGAGGTCGACGCCGCCCACGACGGTGCCACCGCGCTCCAGCTCGCGGCCGCACGCCACCCCGACGTGGTGGTGCTGGACCTCGGCCTGCCCGACATGGACGGCGTGGAGGTGATCAGGGGCCTGCGCGGCTGGACCCGGGTGCCGATCCTGGTGCTGTCCGCCCGGCACTCCTCCGACGAGAAGGTGGAGGCACTCGACGCGGGCGCCGACGACTACGTCACCAAGCCCTTCGGCATGGACGAACTGCTGGCCCGGCTGCGCGCCGCCGTCCGCCGGGCCGAGCCGGTCCCGGGCGGCGAGGACGACGTGGTCGTGGACACCGCGGAGTTCACCGTCGACCTGGCCGCGAAGAAGGTGCACCGGGGTGGGAAGGACGTACGGCTCACTCCCACCGAGTGGCATCTGCTGGAGGTGCTGGTGCGCAACACCGGACGCCTGGTCAGTCAGAAGCAGCTGTTGCGGGAGGTGTGGGGGCCGTCGTACGGGACGGAGACGAACTACCTGCGGGTCTACATGGCGCAGCTGCGCCGCAAGCTGGAGGCGGACCCCGCGCACCCGCGGCACTTCATCACGGAGCCGGGCATGGGGTACCGCTTCGAGAAGTGAGCCTCGCGATACCGGCCCGGAGAGGGTGTCTGGCTGTCGGCGCGCCCCGGTACGCTTCAGATATGAGTGCTGCTCCGCGTTCCGACAAGCCGATGGGCCGGTTCCGGCGCATGTTCGACCGGCTGTCCTCGTCGCAGGAGGACCTGGAGTCCGAGGAACTGCGCGAGGACGCCGACACCGCCGGCTGCACCCGCATCTGCGACTGCCAGGACCGGCAGATCGTCTCGGTTACTGGTACCTTGCGCACGGTCACCCTGCGACCGCGTGCGGGCGTCCCGGCCCTGGAGGCCGAGCTGTTCGACGGTTCCGCCGCCCTGGACGTGGTGTGGCTGGGCAGACGCTCGATCGTGGGCATAGAGCCGGGGCGCAAGCTCATCGCATCGGGCCGGATCTCCATGAGCCGGGGCCGCCGGGTGCTCTTCAACCCGAAATACGAACTGAGACCCCTCGGACGGGAGTAGCCGGTGACGTCGCTCGACAAGCCGACCGAAGACCCCCAAGACACGGAAGCCGACGACGCCCGGGCGGTGACGGAGGCCGCGCTGTTCGAAGCGTTCGGCGGCGTGCGGGGCCTGGTCGAGACGGTGCTGCCGGGTCTGCTCTTCGTCACCATCTTCACGCTCAACAACGACCTGCGCATGTCGGCGATCGCGGCGCTGGCCGTGTCGCTGGTGCTGGTCGTGGTCCGGCTGGTGATGAAGGACACCGTCAAGCACGCCTTCAGCGGGGTCTTCGGCGTCGCCTTCGGCGTGGTCTTCGCGATGATGACCGACAACGCCAAGAACTTCTACCTGCCGGGCATGCTCTACACCCTGGGCCTGGCCATGGCGTACATCGTCACCTCGCTGGCCGGAGTGCCGCTGATCGGCCTGATCCTCGGCCCGGTCTTCAAGGAGAACCTCTCCTGGCGCACCCGCAACCCGGGCCGGAAGAAGGCGTACACCAAGGCCAGCTACGCCTGGGGCCTGATCCTGCTCGGCAAGAGCGCGATCCTCTTCCCGCTGTACTGGTGGGCCGACACCGAGCAGCTCGGCTGGGTCCTGGTCACCCTGAAGATCCCCCCGTTCCTGCTCGCAGTCTGGCTGACCTGGGTGTTCCTGGCGAAGGCGCCGGCCCCCATCGACGTGTTCGCGGAGATGGAGGCGGCCGAGAAGGCCGAGGAGGAGAAGGCCGAGCGCGACAAGGCCGAGCGCGAGGCCCGGGACGGCGAAGCCGTGGACTCCGCACGCGGCGGCAGGCACCGCAAAGACTGACGGCATAGAACTGACGGCTCAGGACTGACGGCATAGAACTGACGGCTCAGGACTGACGGCATACGTCGGTGGGGGCGCCCGGAGATCTCCGGGCGCCCCCACCGACGTATCGCGGGCCCTGCCCCGACTCAGCGAACGGCGTCGGTCCGCCGGGCCGACAGCAGGTCCTCCAGCTGTTCCTCACGGGCCTGCGCCGCCACGAACAGCAGCTCGTCGCCCGCCTCCAGGGAGTCCTCCGGGGACGGGGTCAGCACCCGGGTGCCGCGGATGATCGTGACCAGCGAGGTGTCCTCGGGCCACTCCACGTCGCCGACCTGGATGCCTGCCAGCGTCGACTCCTCCGGCAGCGTCAGTTCCACCAGGTTGGCGTCGCCGTGGCTGAAGCGCAGCAGCCGGACCAGGTCGCCGACGCTCACCGCCTCCTCGACCAGGGCCGACATCAGCCGCGGGGTGGAGACGGCGACGTCCACGCCCCAGGACTCGTTGAACAGCCACTCGTTCTTCGGGTTGTTCACCCGGGCGACGACGCGCGGAACGCCGTACTCCGTCTTGGCGAGCAGGGAGACGACCAGGTTGACCTTGTCGTCACCCGTCGCGGCGATGACGACGTTGCAGCGCTGCAGCGCCGCCTCGTCCAGGGACGTGATCTCGCACGCGTCGGCGAGCAGCCACTCCGCCATCGGAACGCGCTCGACCGAGATGGCGGTCGGTGCCTTGTCGATGAGCAGGACCTCGTGGCCGTTCTCCAGCAGCTCGCCCGCGATCGAGCGGCCGACCGCACCGGCTCCGGCAATGGCGACCCTCATCAGTGACCGGCCTCCTCTTCGGGACCCTTGGCGAACGCCGCCTCGACCTTGTGGACCTCGTCGGTGCGCATCGTCACATGCACCAGGTCACCCTCCTGCAACACCGTCTGCGAGGACGGCAGTATGGCCTCCCCGAGCCGGGTGAGGAACGCCACCCGCACACCCGTCTCCTCCTGGAGTCTGCTGATCTTGTGGCCGACCCAGGACGCCGAGGTGTGCACCTCGGCGAGCTGGACGCCGCCGGTGGGATCGCGCCACAGCGGCTCGGCGCCCGAGGGGAGCAGTCGGCGCAGCATCTGGTCGGCCGTCCAGCGGACGGTGGCGACCGTGGGGATACCCAGGCGCTGGTAGACCTCCGCACGGCGAGGGTCGTAGATACGGGCGGCGACGTTCTCCACGCCGAACATCTCGCGGGCCACGCGGGCGGCGATGATGTTCGAGTTGTCACCGCTGGAGACCGCGGCGAAGGCGCCTGCCTCTTCGATGCCGGCTTCGCGCAGGGTGTCCTGGTCGAAACCGACGCCGGTGACCCTTCGGCCCCCGAACGTGGAACCGAGGCGACGGAAGGCGGTGGGGTCCTGGTCGATGACGGCGACCGTGTGCCCCTGCTGCTCCAGGGTCTGCGCGAGGGCGGAGCCCACGCGCCCGCAGCCCATGATGACGATGTGCATCGCCTCACACCCCGCTTTCCGCGGGCGCGCCGGCCTCTGTGGATGTCCTGCTCATGTCTCTCTTTCGGCTCGCCTGGCGACACGTCGCGGCCAGTGTCGGGGCCGCAGGGGACATCATGCCGGTGAGTACCGACGCTGACGCCTCTCGGGGCCCCGGGAAGCCCGGCCTCTCCCGTCCGCACCCAACGTAACGGCAAGCCTCCTGTGGCCGCAGGAGCCGTCTCACCCCCTGGCCGACGACCTCCGCCGGCCGATGCCGCGGATGCCGCCGCTGCCGCGGATGCCGGCGAGAGTGAGGATTCCGAGGCCGAGGAGCGTGACGGCGCCCCCGGTCAACTCCGCGCTCACGTGCAGGGGACCTCCACGGGCTGCGACGGCCGGCAAGCGGAACGGAACGGCGATCGGAAACGATGCTTGCCGTACGAGCAGCCAAGCAGGCAGCCATATGGGCACACCAACCCGGTAACCTGCGGAATCCTCAGCCGCGACACCCTTCGAATTCACCCGTGGAGCAGACGGCGGGCCGATGGGGGGTGGCGGGTGGGCGGGCGCCCGTTCGAAGGCTTACGATCCTCTGTTGTGTCCAAACTGACCGACGTGCCCAAGCGGATCCTGATCGGGCGCGCACTGCGCAGTGACCGGCTGGGGGAAACGCTCCTGCCGAAGCGCATCGCCCTCCCCGTCTTCGCCTCCGACCCGCTCTCCTCCGTGGCGTACGCGCCCGGCGAGGTGCTGCTGGTCCTGTCCGTCGCGGGCGTGTCGGCCTACCACTTCAGCCCCTGGATCGCCGTCGCGGTCGTCGTGCTGATGTTCACCGTGGTCGCCTCCTACCGGCAGAACGTGCACGCCTACCCGAGCGGCGGCGGCGACTACGAGGTCGCGAACACCAACCTCGGTCCCAAGGCCGGCCTGACGGTGGCCAGCGCGCTGCTGGTGGACTACGTCCTGACCGTCGCCGTCTCCATCTCCTCCGGCATCGAGAACCTCGGCTCCGCGATCCCCTTCGTCGTCGAGCACAAGGTCCTCTGCGCGTCGGCCGTGATCCTGCTGCTGACGCTGATGAACCTGCGCGGGGTCAGGGAGTCGGGCACCCTGTTCGCGATTCCGACGTACGTCTTCGTCGCGGGCGTCTTCATCATGATCGCGTGGGGTGCCTTCCGCGGCCTGGTGCTCGACGACACCATGCGCTCGCCGACGGCGGACTACGAGATCGAACCGGAACACGGCGGGCTGGCCGGCTTCGCCATCGTCTTCCTCCTCCTGCGGGCCTTCTCCTCCGGCTGTGCCGCGCTCACCGGCGTCGAGGCGATCTCCAACGGCGTCCCGGCCTTCCGCAGGCCCAAGTCGAAGAACGCGGGGAACACCCTCGCGATGATGGGCCTGCTCGCCGTCACCATGTTCTGCGGCATCATCGCGCTGGCCGCCGCGACCGACGTCCGCATGTCGGAGAACCCGGCCACCGACCTCTTCCACAACGGCGTCCCGCTCGGCGCGGACTACGTCCAGCACCCGGTGATCTCGCAGGTCGCCGAGGCGGTCTTCGGCGAGGGCAGCTTCCTGTTCGTCGTCCTGGCCGCCGCCACCGCCCTGGTCCTCTTCCTCGCCGCGAACACCGCGTACAACGGCTTCCCGCTGCTCGGCTCGATCCTCGCCCAGGACCGCTACCTGCCGCGCCAGCTGCACACCCGCGGCGACCGCCTGGCCTTCTCGAACGGCATCGTGCTCCTCGCCGGCGCGGCCATGCTCCTGGTCTTCGTCTACGACGCCGACTCCACCCGCCTGATCCAGCTCTACATCGTCGGAGTGTTCGTCTCCTTCACGCTCAGCCAGATCGGCATGGTCCGCCACTGGAACCGCCACCTGGCCACCGAGCGGGACCAGGCCAAGCGCCGCCGCATGATCCGCTCCCGCGCGATCAACACCTTCGGTGCCTTCTTCACCGGACTCGTCCTGGTCGTCGTCCTGGCCACGAAGTTCACGCACGGCGCCTGGGTCGCCCTCCTGGGCATGTGCATCTTCTTCGCGACGATGACGGCGATCCGCAAGCACTACGACCGCGTCGCCGAGGAGATCGCCGCCCCCGAGGACCCCGACGAGGCGCAGCCCGACGACATGGTGCGTCCCTCCCGCGTCCACTCGGTCGTCCTGATCTCCAAGATCCACCGCCCCACCCTGCGCGCCCTCGCCTACGCCAAGCTGATGCGCTCCGACACCCTGGAGGCGCTCAGCGTCAACGTCGACCCGGCGGAGACCAAGGCGCTGCGCGCGGAGTGGGAGCGGCGCGGCATCGCCGTACCGCTGAAGGTGCTGGACTCGCCGTACCGCGAGATCACGCGCCCGGTCATCGAGTACGTCAAGAGCCTGCGCAAGGAGTCCCCGCGCGACGCGGTCTCGGTCATCATCCCCGAGTACGTGGTCGGCCACTGGTACGAGCACCTGCTGCACAACCAGAGCGCGCTGCGTCTCAAGGGCCGTCTCCTCTTCACCCCCGGCGTCATGGTCACCTCCGTCCCCTACCAGCTCCAGTCCTCCGAGGCCGCCAAGCGCCGGGCCCGCAAGCGGCAGAACTGGAGCGCGCCCGGCGCGGTCCGGCGCGGTCCGGCACAGCACGGCCGGGCGAAGGACTCCTCGTCGTCGACGTAGACTGGACGGCTGCTGTCCTTTGTCGTACGCCTCACGGCGTCCGCCTCTTGATCGTCCGTCTCTTGCCACCCCGTTCTCTGGAGTCACCCCGCCATGCACGCAGAACCGAAGAAGTCGCAGGCGGAGTCCCAGGGCGTCTCCCTGGTGGGCCGGGAGTACGAGGTCGAGATCGGCCCCGTCGCCCACGGCGGCCACTGCATCGCCCGCACGTCCGAGGGCCAGGTGCTGTTCGTCCGGCACACGCTGCCCGGCGAGCGCGTCGTGGCCCGGGTCACGGAGGGCGAGGAGGGTGCCCGCTTCCTGCGCGCCGACGCGGTCGAGATCCTGGACGCCTCCAAGGACCGCATCGAGGCTCCTTGCCCCTTCGCCGGCCCCGGCCGCTGCGGGGGCTGCGACTGGCAGCACGCCAAGCCGGGAGCGCAGCGCCGCCTGAAGGGCGAGGTCGTCACCGAGCAGCTGAAGCGTCTCGCGGGCCTCACGCCCGAGGAGGCCGGCTGGGACGGCACGGTGATGCCTGCCGAGGGCGACAAGGTGCCCGCCGGCCAGGTCCCGTCGTGGCGCACGCGGGTGCAGTACGCGGTGGACGCCGAGGGCAACGCGGGCCTGCGCAAGCACCGCTCGCACGAGGTCGAACCGATCGACCACTGCATGATCGCCGCCGAGGGCGTCAGTGAACTGGGCATCGAGCAGCGGGACTGGACGGGCATGGAGTCCGTCGAGGCGATCGCGGCGAGCGGCTCGCAGGACCGGCAGGTCATCCTGACTCCCCGCCCGGGTGCGAGGCTCCCTCTCGTCGAACTGGACCGCCCCGTATCGGTCATGCGCGTCGACGAGAAGGACGGCGGCGTCCACCGCGTCCACGGCCGCCCCTTCGTCCGCGAGCGCGCGGACGACCGCACCTACCGGGTCGGCTCCGGCGGCTTCTGGCAGGTCCACCCCAAGGCCGCCGACACCCTGGTCCTCGCGGTCATGCAGGGCCTGCTCCCGCGCAAGGGCGACATGGCCCTCGACCTCTACTGCGGCGTCGGTCTCTTCGCCGGCGCACTGGCCGACCGGGTCGGCGACAAGGGCGCGGTCCTCGGCATCGAGTCCGGCAAGCGCGCGGTCGAGGACGCCCGGCACAACCTCGCCGGCTTCGACCGGGTCCGCATCGAACAGGGCAAGGTCGAGTCCGTCCTGCCGCGCACCGGGATCGACGAGGTCGACCTCATCGTCCTCGACCCCCCGCGCGCGGGCGCGGGCAAGAAGACCGTGCAGCACATGGCGTCGCTGGGCGCCCGGCGGATCGCCTACGTGGCCTGCGACCCGGCGGCGCTCGCCCGGGACCTGGCGTACTTCCGGGACGGGGGGTACCGGGTGCGGATGCTGCGGGTGTTCGATCTGTTTCCGATGACGCACCACGTGGAGTGTGTCGCCATCCTCGAACCGGCCGCGAAGGGCTCCTGACCTGCGGTTT
>NZ_BAABCQ010000188.1:7381-14444 GCF_039539045.1 Streptomyces marokkonensis | reverse complement strand
GGGTGAAACGAGGTCCTGCGCGGCGAGTGGCCGGGGTGGCGCGGTCGTACCGGAACGAATAGGACTTACTGGCAGGTAACCCAAGGGACTGCACACCCCCAGCGCGGGACCGTCCCGGAACCCGCACCAACTCCCCACGAGGGGGCCGTACGATCCCGGGACCGACCGCCGGTGACCCATGTCCGAGGAACCCGGCGATGAACGAAGAACGCCTCGGCGCCCGGCGATGAGCACGTCGGCGCGCGAGGCACGTACGTCATGAGGCACGTACGTCATGAGGCACGTACGCGATGAGGCGCAAACCTCATGAAGCACGTACGTCCATGCAGCAGAGCAGTGACAACAGTGACAGCGGTGACGGCGCAAGCAGTCGTCGCCGCCGCACGTCCCAGGAGCCGCCCGTGTCCACCCCGCTTCCCTCCTTCGCCGCATCCGCCGGTTACGCCGACTCGCCCGGCCCCACCCTGGTGGCGCCCGAGACACGGCGGCTGGACGGGGCCGTACGGGAGGCGTACGTACCACCGCTCGCGCCGCCGGTGCGCCGCGGCTCCCTCGCCGATCTGCCCTTCGACAACGCGGCCGCCGTTCCGGGCCAGGTGGTCCTCAGCCGCAGGTCGCCGGACGGGGGCTGGTCCGACGTGACGGCCGCCGGGTTCGCGGAGCAGGTGCTGGCGGTGGCCAAGGGCATGATCGCCGAGGGTATGGCGCCGGGCGACCGCATCGCGATCATGGCCCGGACGACGTACGAGTGGACGCTGCTGGACTTCGCGGCGTGGGCGGCCGGCCTGGTCACCGTCCCCGTCTACCCGACCTCCTCCCTCTTCCAGACCCGCTGGATCCTCCAGGACTCCGGCGCGGTCACCCTGGTCACCGAGACCACCGCGCAGGCCGCGTCCCTCGGTCCCGAGCTGGACCGCATGCCCGACCTCAAGAACCTGTGGGTCATGGAGAAGGGGCACGTCGAGCGGCTGGCGGAGCTGGGCGCGCGGGTGCCGGACGCGGAGGTGGAGGTCCGCCGGGGCATGCTGAGCCCGAGCACGCTCGCCACCCTGATCTACACCTCGGGCACCACGGGCCGCCCGAAGGGCTGCGCGCTGACCCACGGCAACTTCTTCGCCGAGGTGGACAACGCGATCGAGCTGCTCTACCCCGTCTTCAAGGCGAAGACGGGCGAGGAGCCCTCCATCCTGCTCTTCCTCCCGATGTCCCACGTCTTCGGCCGCATGGTCGCCGTGGCCTGCGTCCGCGCCCGGGTCCGGCTCGGCCACGCGCCGAGCCTGAAACCGCGGGACCTGCTCCCGGATCTGGCGGGCTTCCGCCCGACCTGCCTCCTGACCATTCCGTACATGCTGGAGAAGATCTTCAACACCGCCCGCGCCAAGGCCGAGTCGGGCGGCCGGGCCTCGTCCTTCGACCGCGCCGTCTCGGTGGCGGTGCGCTACGGCGAGGCCAAGGAGGACCGCCAGACGGGCGCGAGCGGCGGCCCGGGCCGCGGCCTGAAGACCGCCCGCTCCATCTACGACCCGTTGGTCTTCCGCAAGATCCGCAACGCCATGGGCGGCCGGGTCCGCCACGTCATCTGCGGCGGGTCCCCGCTCGGCCGCCGCCTGGCCGCCTTCTACGCCGGGGCCGGCATCGAGATCTTCGAGGGCTACGGCCTCACCGAGACGACGGCGGCGGCGACGGTGACGCCCCCGCTGAAGCCGCGCCTCGGCACGGTCGGCTGGCCACTGCCCGGCACCCGCGTCCGCATCGCAGCCGACGGCGAGATCCTCATCGCCGGAGGCCAGGTCCTGCATGGTTACTGGGACACCCGGGCGGGCGGCGTCGTCCCGGCCGCCCCCGACGGCTGGTTCGCCACCGGCGACATCGGCAGCCTGGACGACGAGGGCTATCTGACGATCACCGGCCGCAAGAAGGAGATGCTGATCACCGCGGGCGGCAAGAGCGTGGCCCCGGCCCCGCTGGAGGACTGGCTGCGCTCGCACCCCCTGATATCCCAGTGCATTGTCCTGGGCGACCGCCGCCCGTACGTCACGGCCCTGCTCACCCTCGACCCCGACGGGCTCACCCACTGGCGGCGCATGAACGGCAAGCACCCGGTGCCGCCGGAGCTGCTGACCGATGACGAGGAGGTCCTGGCGGTGCTCCAGCGCGCGGTCGACGAGGCCAACAAACTGGTCTCCCGCCCGGAGTCCATCCGCCGCTTCGCCGTCCTGCCGAGGGACTTCACCGAGTGGGAGGGCCACCTGACCCCCTCGATGAAGCTGCGGCGCGAGGAGATCATGCGGGACTTCGCGGGGGCGGTCGAGGCGCTGTACGAGACGTAGACCACCAGGCGGTCACTGTCCGGCAGTCAGCGGCGGGCGATCAGGCAGGCCTGCGGGACCTTCGAGGAGGTGTCCTCCTCCTGCACCCGCACCGTTCGGGACAGGACGGTGAACCCGGCCTTCTCCAGCAGCTCCGCCATCGCCTCGGGCCGCCGCCGTTCGCAGTCCAGGGCGACCGGGTGGCCGAAGGGGCGGTCGAGCCGGAGGGGCTCGTCGCCGGCCTGGAAGGCGAGGAGCAGATGACCGCCCGGGGCCAGGACCCGCCGCACCTCCCCGAAGAGGTCCGGCAGTCGCTCCCACGGCGTGTGGATCGACGAGTACCAGGAGACCGCTCCCGCGAGGGCGCCGTCGGGCAGGTCCAGCTCCAGCATGGAGCCCTGCGCGAACCGCAGGTCCGGGTGCTCGCGGCGGGCGATCGCGAGCATCGAGGCGGAGAGGTCGAGGCCGAGGACCCGCAGGCCCAGCGAGGCGAGGTGGGCGGTGACCCGGCCGGGACCGCAGCCGAGGTCGGCCACCTGCCCCTGTGGCCCCACCAGCTCGGCGAAGGCGCCCATCAGCGCCCGGTCGAGCGGACCGCCGGCGCCCGCGGAACGGAAGCGGTCGGCGTAGTCCTCGGCGATGGTGTCGTAGAAGGCCCGGGTGGTGTCCAGGAAGTCGGTGTCCAGGGCGGGGGTGTCCTCGGGGCCGGTGTCCAGGGAGCCGGTGCGGCGGGGGGCGGTGTCGCGGGCGGTGTCGTCGGTCATGGCGGGACCCTAGCGGCGGGCACCGACAACCGGATGCGTCACCGGGAATGCGTCCAAAGGGCAGGAGCCCCGTCGCCGAAGTCGGCACGGGGCTCCTTGGGTACTGCTGTCAATCAGACAGGAGTGACATTCTCCGCCTGCGGACCCTTCGGGCCCTGCGTGACGTCGAAGTTCACCTGCTGGTTCTCCTCGAGGGACCGGAAGCCGGTCGCATTGATCGCGGAGTAGTGGACGAAGACGTCGGGGCCGCCGCCTTCCTGGGCGATGAATCCAAAGCCCTTTTCGGCGTTGAACCACTTCACGGTTCCGGTAGCCATAAGCCCTCCTTGGGCCCAAAGGGTTGCCCTGCTCCAGAACCAGCAAGTGTGAAGACTGGAATTCTGCACAACTGCATATGTCTAGGAACGACGAGAGCCCGCGGTCACATGCTCCGCAGGCTCTGTACTGCAAGGGAAACCAAACTGCAACTTGCTGTGAGCCTAGCACGCAGGGCCCCGAGCGCAACAGAGGCCAAGATCACTTCACCCGAATGTTTGAACACCTGCGCCGTTCGGCTGACGCCGGGGGTCGGCGGCGGGCGGTTACCGGGGGAGGGCTAGCCTCGCGATGTGGACAATTCTCGCACCCGGCCGCGCGTCGGCCACATCCAGTTCCTGAACTGCCTGCCTCTGTACTGGGGGCTCGCGAGAACAGGCACGCTCCTCGACTTCGAGCTGACGAAGGACACCCCGGAGAAGCTCAGCGAGCAGCTGGTGCAGGGCGATCTCGACATCGGTCCCGTCACCCTGGTCGAATTCCTCAAGAACGCCGACGATCTGGTCGCCTTCCCCGACATCGCCGTCGGCTGCGACGGCCCGGTGATGTCGTGCGTGATCGTCTCGCAGGTTCCGCTGGACCGGCTGGACGGGGCCCGGGTGGCCCTCGGGTCGACTTCGCGCACCTCCGTCCGCCTCGCCCAGCTGCTGCTGGCCGATCGGTTCGGCGTCCAGCCCGACTACTACAGCTGCCCGCCGGACCTGAGCCTGATGATGCAGGAGGCCGACGCGGCCGTCCTCATCGGCGACGCGGCCCTGCGCGCGAACATGATCGACGGCCCGCGCTACGGCCTCGAAGTGCACGACCTGGGCGCGCTGTGGAAGGAGTGGACGGGTCTGCCGTTCGTCTTCGCGGTCTGGGCGGCCCGGCGCGACTACGCCGAGCGCGAGCCGGTCATCACCCGCAAGGTGCACGAGGCCTTCCTCGCCTCCCGCAACCTCTCCCTGGAGGAGGTCGGCAAGGTCGCCGAGCAGGCGGCCCGCTGGGAGGCCTTCGACGAGGAGACCCTCGCGAAGTACTTCACCACGCTCGACTTCCGCCTTGGCGCCCCGCAGCTGGAGGCGGTCGCCGAGTTCGCCCGCCGGGTGGGCCCGAGCACCGGTTTCCCGGCGGACGTGAAGGTGGACCTGCTCCAGCCCTGACGCGTACGGCATTCGCACGGGGTTCCGGGCAGGCTGCCCACTACCCTGCACAGGTACCGGAAGGTACCGGCAGGCACTGGCCGGCGTACGGGGGAGAGGTGGACGCCATGCAGCCGCTCGATGTCGACGAACCCACCGCCGTGGGGCCCTACCGGCTGCTCGGCCGACTGGGCTCCGGCGGTATGGGCCGGGTCTACCTGGGCCGCAGCGCCGGCGGCCGCACGGTCGCCGTGAAGATCGTGCATCCGCACTTCGCGCTCGACGAGGAGTTCCGGGCCCGGTTCCGGCGCGAGGTGGAGGCCGCGCGCCGGGTGGGCGCCGACTGGACCGCGCCCGTACTGGACGCGGACCCCGAGGCGCGCGTGCCATGGGTCGCCACGGCGTACGCGGCCGGTCCGTCCCTGACGGCGGCCGTCGCGGCCCACGGCCCGCTGCCGGCCCATTCGGTACGGGCGCTCGGTGCGGGCCTGGGCGAGGCGCTGGCGGCGGTGCACGAGTTGGGCCTGGTCCACCGGGACGTGAAGCCGTCCAACGTACTGCTGACCCTCGACGGCCCCCTCCTGATCGACTTCGGCATCGCCCGCGCCACGGACGGCACCGCCTCCCTGACCTCGACGGGCGTCTCGATCGGTTCGCCCGGCTACATGTCGCCCGAGCAGATCCTCGGCAAGGGCGTCACGGGCGCCGCGGACGTGTTCTCGCTGGGCGCCGTCCTCGCCTTCGCGGCGATGGGCGTGCCGCCCTTCCCGGGGGACTCGTCGGCCGCGCTCCTCTACAAGGTCGTCCACGAGGAGCCCCAGCTCGGCGCCCTGGACGGGGAGACGAACGGCGGGACAGGGATACGGGAGCTGGTGGCGGCGTGCCTGGCCAAGGACCCGGCCGCCCGCCCGACCCCCGGTGACCTGGCCCGGCGCCTCGCACCCGACGGTGCGGCGCGGCTCGTCTCCGGCGGCTGGCTGCCGGGGGCGCTGGTGGAGCAGGTCAGCCGGAGCGCCGTGCAACTGCTGAACCTGGAGGCGGCGCAGCGGTCACCGGAGCGGGCGGCGGGCCCGGACCCGGTCCCGGGACCGGCCTCGGAATGGGCGGCGGGCCCGGCCTCGGGCCCGCTGGGGTTCAGCCGCCCGTCCGTCACGGAGGGAGGGGAGGCAGTGGCGGGAGCGGCGGGTGCGGTGGGTGCGTCGGAGCCCACCGTCGGTGCCTTCGGACCACCGCCGGTGATGCCCTCGCAGGGCGGGCCCGTGCCCGGGCCGAGGGACGGCGACCCCGCACCGGACAGGCTCGCCCTCTCCGTCGCGGCGACCTCCACACGAGGCGTCGCCGGACGTGGCCGGCGGTTCAGCTGCACCGTGGCCCTCGCGGTGGCGGGAGCACTGGCGGCGGTGACGGTCGGGTCGGTCTTCGTCCTGGACCTGCTGCCGGGCCAGGGCGGAGAGAAGACCCCGGGAACCGGTGACACCGCCACCCACGCCCCCTCCTCGCCCCGCGCCGTCCCGCAGCGTTACGTCGGCACCTGGGAGGGCCAGGCCGTCTCGGTCGACGGCAACCTGCCGCTCGGCACCTTCCGCCTGACCGTCCGCGAGGCCGAGGTGGGCGAGGAACTGGGCACTCTGCGCCACACCGACCTCCTGGGCGGCATCTGCGACGACGTACTGACGCTGAAGAAGGTGACGGAGAAGGAGGTCGTCACGAGCGCCGTGGGCGCCGAGGGCAACCGCGGGGTCTGCGTCCAGACCCTCCACGCCGTCCGCATCAGCCCGGTCGGCGACGACCTCCAGTACCAGTCCGACAGCAAGGGGTCGGGGCGGCCGAAGGCGCGGCTGTCGAAGGTCGAGTAGCCGTCGGCACCCACCGGCGCGCTGGTGGGTGCCGACGGTCAGCCGGTCGTCACACCACCTGGATCAGCACGTACGGCCGGTGTACCAGGCACCGCCGATGTCGGAACTGGAGCCGATCCAGGTCACGCCCGGTCCCACACACTTCTCGCTGTTCGGACCCCAGTCGTCGATCTCGATGACGATGCGTGAGCCGTCCGAGGTGCAGTGGTTGTAGTAGGCGTCGGAGTGGGTCTCGTAGAAGCCGCAGGGGTTCGCCGCGGCCGGACCGGCGCTCATGGTGACCGCGCCGGCGGATGCGAGAAGGAGAGCGACGGAGCCGAGGGCACCGGTCACGATACGACGAAGACGCAAGGGGAGCTCCAAACAGTAGGACAGGGACGGGAGTCCGGAGCGGCGATCGTGTGCCGGCCGATCCGGTGTCGACGCCCGAGAGTGGCAGCTCGGAGCAGCCGTTCCGGTCCTCAGCGGCACCGTTCACCCGACGAATCGATTCGCTTCTGCGCCGAGCGGCTGGTCTTCGCCGGTTCCTCGTACGCCGGGCCGGAAGCGGGTGTGCCGACCCTGCCGAGTGCGAGTGCGAGTGCGAGTGCGAGTGCGAGTGCGAGTGCGAGTGCTCGCGGAGCGGCCTCGACGGATGTCCTTCTGGTGTCCGCACCAGCCCTTTGGATAGCGTTGGTTCGCTCCAGTGGTCCCTCCCC
>NZ_BAABCQ010000188.1:0-7282 GCF_039539045.1 Streptomyces marokkonensis | reverse complement strand
CCAGTCCTGCACCCAGTCCTGCACCCAGTCCTGCACCCAGTCCTGCACCCAGTCCTGCACCCAGTCCTTGACCCAGGCCCTCACTCGGGCCCTCACCGCAAGGGGAGTACGGCGTGAACTGCTCCGCCCGGCCGGTGCGGCCCGTCGCCGCGTACCGAGGCGCTGCTCGACCAGCCGCTGCGCGACGAGCAGTTGCCGACCTGGCACGACGGCCTTCCGGCAGCGGGCTGAGCCGAGCGGCCGGATGAGTCCCGATCTCCTCACCGTCGTCATCGTCGTCGCCGCCTGCTGGGGCGCGGTGACGGGAACGCTGCTGCCCCGCGCCGCCTACCGCTTCTCCGCCCCCTCGGGGGAGGCGTGGCGGGACCGTTGCTCCGGCGGTGCGCACCCCGTCAGGGGCTGGCTCGGGCGGGCGCGGTGCGGGCAGTGCCCGGCCGACGAGGCGTCGTACGGTTCCGGACCCGCCGTCCTCGCCGTCGTCACCGCCCTCGTCTGCGCCGCCCTCGCCGCCGCCACCGGGACCCGGCCCGAGGTGGCCGTCTGGCTGCTGCTCGCGCCGGCCTGCGTGCTGCTGGCCGTCGTCGACCTGCGGGTACGACGCCTGCCCGACCCCCTCACGCTGCCGCTCGCCGGCGCCGCACTCGTCCTCCTCGGCCTCACCGCGCTCGTGCCCGAGCACGCCGGGGAGTGGACCACCGCCCTGCTGGGCGCCCTCGCCCTCGGCGCCGGCTACCTCGTGCTGTTCCTGATCAACCCGGCCGGCATGGGCTTCGGCGACGTCAAGCTCGCGCTGGGCGCCGGTGCGGTCCTCGGCTGGTACGGCTGGGCGACGGTGATGCTGGGCACCTTCGCCGGGTTCCTGCTCGGCGCGCTCTACGGCGGTGCCCTCGTCGTCGCCCGGCGGGCGGGGCGCAGGACGGCCATCCCGTTCGGGCCGTTCCTGATCGCGGGCGTCTTCCTCGGCGTGCTCGCGGGGGCCTACGCGGCCTGAGGACGCCTGAGGACGCCTGCGGATCACCGGCCGGAAGGGCTGGCGTACGCTGGTCCGGTCCGTCCACAACCCTTACGAACTCTGCGAAAGGGACGCCGGTGACCGAGAAGGCCGACCTTCAGCCCATCCTCGACCGCGCCGCCGCCGGTGGGCGGATCACTCCCCAAGAGGCGCTCGACCTCTACCGCGACGCCCCGCTGCACGCGCTGGGCGCCGCCGCCGACGCCGTACGCAGGCGCAGGTACGCCGGTACCGAGCACATCGCCACGTACATCATCGAGCGCAACATCAACTACACGAACGTGTGCGTCACGGCGTGCAGGTTCTGCGCCTTCTACGCCGCGCCCAAGGACACCGCCAAGGGCTGGAGCCGCGACCTCGACGACATCCTGCGCCGCTGCGCGGAGACCGTCGAGCTGGGCGGCACGCAGATCATGTTCCAGGGCGGCCACCACCCGGACTACGGCGTCGAGTACTACGAGGAGCACTTCGCCGCCATCAAGAAGGAGTTCCCCCAGCTTGTCATCCACAGCCTGGGGGCGAGCGAGGTCGAGCACATGGCGCGGATCTCGAAGGTGTCGGTCGAGGAGGCCATCACCCGGATCCACGCCGCCGGGCTCGACTCCTTCGCCGGCGCCGGCGCGGAACTGCTGCCCGAGCGTCCGCGCAAGGCCATCGCCCCGCTGAAGGAGTCCGGCGAGCGCTGGCTGGAGATCATGGAGATCGCGCACCGGCTGGGTGTCGAGTCGACCTCCACCATGCTCATGGGCACCGGCGAGACCAACGCCGAGCGCATCGAGCACCTGCGCATGATCCGGGACGTGCAGGACCGCACCGGCGGCTTCCGCGCCTTCATCCCGTACACCTACCAGCCCGAGAACAACCATCTGAAGGGCCGCACGCAGGCCACGCTCTTCGAGTACCTGCGGATGATCGCCATCGCCCGGCTGTTCATGGACAACGTCGCCCACATCCAGGGCTCCTGGCTCACGACGGGCAAGGAGGTCGGCCAGCTCTCCCTGCACTACGGCGCCGACGACCTCGGCTCGATCATGCTGGAGGAGAACGTGGTGTCGTCGGCCGGCGCCAAGCACCGGTCCAACCGGCTGGAGATCATCGACCTGATCCGCAAGGCGGGGCGCGTACCGGCGCAGCGCGCCACCACGTACGAGCACCTCGTCGTGCACGACGACCCGGCGAACGACCCCGTCGACGAGCGCGTCGTGTCCCACATCTCGTCCACGGCCATCGAGGGCGGTACGGCCCACCCCGAGCTGAAGCTGCTCGCGCCCAACTGACGCCGCCGTGCTGACGATTCACGCCGCCGACGAGGTCCGGTGCGGCTGGGACGATCCGGAACCGGTCAAGGACGGTGCCGTCGCCGTCGAGGGTGTCCGGATCGCCGCCGTAGGGACGCTCGCCGAACTGGTGGAGCGGTTCCCGGCCGCGCGGGTGCGGCGCTGGCCCGGTGTGCTCGGGCCTGCGCGGGTCCACGAGGGACCGCTGCCGGACGCCCCGACGCCGCGTGAGCGGATCCACGCCGTGCTGAAGCTCGGCGCGGTGGCCGTCCTGGAGGAGCACGCCGGCGCGCCCGGACTGCGGGCGGCGGCCGAGCGCAACGACGTCGTGGTGCTCGACCGGTCCCGCCCCACCGCCCTCGTCGACCTCGGCCGGGCGGACCTCGCCGTCCTCGACGACGGCGGCGCGTGCATCGCCACCGTGTGCGCGGGGCGTCTGGTGCACCGCAGGCGCTGAGCCGGCCCCGCGCGGATCCACGGCGCGCGGCCACCCGTGGGCCGGACGACCGCGCGACATGGGCCCGTGCGGCGGTACGGCGGGCCCGTGCTGCAACAATGGGCCCGTGACCCGCGCTTTCCTGAACAAGCAGCCGCACGAAGTCGCCTCGATGTTCGACCACGTCGCGGAACGGTACGACCTGACGAACGCCGTGCTGTCGCTCGGCCAGGACCGGGCATGGCGCAAGGAGGTCGCCAGAGCCGTCGACGCCCGCCCCGCGCAGAAGATCCTGGACCTCGCAGCCGGTACCGCGACCTCTTCCCTGCCCTTCGCCCGCACCGGTGCGTACGTCGTCCCCTGCGACTTCTCCCTCGGCATGCTCCAGGTCGGCAAGGAGCGGCACCCGTGGCTGCCGTTCACCGCGGGCGACGGTATGCGGCTGCCGTTCAGGGACGACGTCTTCGACGCGGTCACCATCTCCTTCGGGCTGCGCAACGTGCAGGACACGGACGCGGCGCTGCGCGAGATGTACCGGGTGACGCGGCCCGGCGGGCGGGTCGTGATCTGCGAGTTCTCGCACCCGACCTGGACGCCCTTCCGGACCGTCTACACCGAGTACCTGATGCGCGCCCTGCCGCCGGTGGCCCGCGCGGTGTCGTCCAACCCCGACGCGTACGTCTACCTCGCCGAGTCCATCCGCGCCTGGCCCGACCAGCCGGCGCTCGCGGAGCGGCTGGGCAAGGCCGGCTGGTCCAGGGTGGCGTACCGGAACCTGACGGGCGGCGTGGTGGCGCTGCACCGGGGGTTCAAGGAGAGCTGAGAGGTCCGAGGCCTCCAGGGGCGGGCTGAGGGGTTCGAGACGTTCAGGGCGAGCTGAGGGGCTTCAGGGTGAGCTGAGCGTGCGCAGGGGGAGCCGGTAGCAGTGCCCCTGCTGCTGGGAGGCGGGGGTGGTGAAGACCTCGGCGAGCGTCATGCCCAGCCGCTCCGTGACCGCGATGGACCGTGCGTTGCGGGCGTCGACCATCGCGACCACCTCCGCCACACCCGCCGACCGCACCCGCTGCAGCGTCTGCCGGGCCGCCGCCGTGACGTAGCCCTTGCCCCAGTGCGCCCGTCCGAGGCGCCAGCCGATCTCGATCTCGCCCTTGGGTCCCCAGTCCCGCGGCCACGGCTGCGCGCCGGTGAAGCCGATGACCCGGCCGGCCTCGTCCACCATGGTCCACAGGCAGAAGCCGTGCTCGGCGTCGTGCCGGCGCTGGCGGGCGGTGAGCTCCTCGTAGACGGACAGCTCCGCGGACCTCCCGCCGTGGAACTCCATGACGTCCGGGTCGTCGAAGATCCGGTGCCAGGCGACGGCGTCCTCGTCGGTGGGGACGCGCAACCGTACAGCGGGGGTGGTTCGGTTCACGGGGCAGCCCTTCAGCCGGGTGATCGGTAACGCTGAATAGACTGCCCGTGTCCAGTGCCCGTCGGCACGCATATAACGAACTCTGGGGAGATCCCGCCGTGACCGAGCCCCTCTCCGACAACACCGCCGATGTGATCGTCGTGGGCGCGGGGCCAGCCGGCTCCACGACCGCGTACCACCTGGCCAAGGCCGGACTCGACGTCCTCCTGCTGGAGAAGACCGCGTTCCCGCGGGAGAAGGTCTGCGGCGACGGACTCACCCCCCGTGCGACCAAGCAGCTCGTGGCGATGGGCATCGACATCTCCGAGGAGGCCGGCTGGCTGCGCAACAAGGGCCTGCGCATCATCGGCGGCGGCTCCCGCCTCCAGTTGGACTGGCCGGATCTGGCCTCCTTCCCGGACTACGGACTCGTCCGCAAGCGCGACGACTTCGACGAGCAGCTCGCCCGGCAGGCCCAGAAGGCCGGCGCGCGCCTGTACGAGCGCTGCAACGTCGGCGCCCCCGTCCTCGACGACCGCACCGGCCGCGTCACCGGCGTGCACGCCAAGCTGGGGGAGGAGAAGCGGGAGGTCACCTTCCACGCCCCGCTGGTCGTGGCCGCCGACGGCAACTCCACGCGCCTGTCCCTGGCGATGGGCCTGCACCGGCGCGAGGACCGCCCGATGGGCGTCGCGGTCCGTACGTACTTCACCTCGCCCCGCCACGACGACGACTACCTGGAGTCCTGGCTGGAGCTGTGGGACCGCCGCGGTGCCCAGGACCGTCTTCTGCCGGGCTACGGCTGGATCTTCGGCATGGGCGACGGCACCTCGAACGTCGGCCTCGGCGTGCTCAACACCTCGGCCTCCTTCAAGGAGCTGGACTGGCGCGAGGTCCTGAAGGCCTGGTGCGCGTCCATGCCGGAGGACTGGGGCTACACCCCCGACAACATGACCGGCCCGATCCGCGGCGCCGCCCTGCCCATGGCCTTCAACCGCCAGCCCCACTACACCAAGGGCCTGCTGCTCGTCGGCGACGCCGGCGGACTGGTGAACCCCTTCAACGGCGAGGGCATCGCCTACGCCATGGAGTCCGGCCAGATCGCCGCCGACGTCATCGTTCAGGCACACGCTCGGGCCACTCCGGCGCAGCGCGAGATCGCCCTCCAGCGCTATCCGCGCGTCCTGAAGGACACCTACGGCGGCTACTACTCGCTGGGCCGCGCCTTCGTGAAGCTCATCGGTAACCCGAAGGTCATGCAGATCGCGACCCAGCGCGGCCTCACCCACCCCGTCCTGATGAAGTTCACCCTCAAGATGCTCGCCAACCTGACGGACCCGACGGGCGGCGACGCGATGGACCGCATCATCAACGGACTGAGCAAGGTCGCGCCGAAGGCCTGACCGGTCTGCTCGGTCTGCTCGGTCTGCTTGGTCTGCTTGGTCTGCTTGGTCTGCTCGGTTGGCTCGGCCTGGTCAGTCGAGAGTCGCGGCGTTGGCGGACCGGCGTGCGAAGACCTCGTCGCGCCGGTCCGCCGACTGCCGCAGCGCCGCCGTCCGTTCCCGGGCGGAGAGCCGGTCCAGGTAGAGATGCCCGTTCACATGGTCGGTCTCATGGGCGAGACAGCGCGCGAAGTGGCCGGTTCCCTCGACGAGAAGCGGCTCGCCGTCCCTGTCGAGACCCCGCACGACGGCCCGGTCGGGTCGCGGTACGGCCACCACGGCACCCGGCACGGACAGACAGCCCTCGGCCTCGTCGAGCAGCCGCCGGGCGGACGGGCCCAGGGGCGCCAGCACCGAGTTGACGATATGACCGACATGTCGGACGCCTTCGTCGTCCAGGCAGTCGTAGACGAACAGGCGCAGTGCCACGCCCACCTGATTCGCCGCCAGCCCGGCCCCCTCGGCCACGTACATCGTGCGGAACATGTCGTCGATGAGCGCGGCGAGGTCGGGCCCGAACTCGGTGACGTCCCGGCACGGCCTGTGCAGCACCTCTTCGCCGACCTCGGTGACCCGCCGCACCGACCCGCGCCGGGCCTCGGGCGCGAACGGGGGGGGGTAGGAGGCGGCGGTGGGCCGCCCCTGTACGAAGACACTCGGCATGACGTTCTCTCCTTCCGCTCGTGGACGGGCCGGTGGGGGACCGGCCCGCGCCGAGCATGCCAGGAGAGGCCGAAGGGCCGCTGCCCCTGAGTGGCTGCGGCCCTTCGTGCGGATGCGTCCGCGTGGTGCGCGTGGTGCGGGTGTGTGCGTGGACTACAGCACGCGCACCGCGCCGCTCGGCGGGTCGTACGACAGCGGTGCCTTGACGACGCCGGTGGACGAGTTCTGCGCGCCGACGAACATGCCGTCGCCGACGTACACGCCCACGTGGTACGCGCTGCCCGCGCCGCCCCAGTACAGGATGTCGCCCGGCTGGAGGTTGCCCAGCCCCACCTGGGTGCCGGCGGTCGACTGGGCCTGGGAGACGCGCGGCAGGTCGACGCCGACCGACTTGAAGGCGGCCTGCACCAGGCCGGAGCAGTCCCAGGAGTTGGGGCCGGTGCCGCCGGAGACGTAGGCGTCGCCGACCTGGGACTGCACGAAGGAGACGACCGCGGCGGCCGACCCGCTGGCCGTGGAGGAGCTGCTGCCGACGCTGCTGCCCGAGTTGTCCGAGCTGTTGTCGGAGGACCCGTTGTCCACCGAGGCGCTCAGGGTGGCGCGCTCGGCGTTGCGGGAGGCGCGCTCGGCGGCCTCCTTGCGCTCGGCCTCCTCGGCCTCCTTCTTCTTCTTCTCCTCCTCGGCCTTCTTCTCGGCCTCGGCGAGGTCCGTCTCGGCCTGCTTCGCGGCCTGTGCGGCGGCCGCGTCACGCTCGGCCTGCAGCTCGTAGCTCGCGGCCGCCTGCTGCGTGACGTCCGCGGACTGGGCGACCTGAGCGGCCAGGTCGGCCGTCAGGGTGGGCAGTTCGAGGGTCTGCGTCACCGGTTCGGCCGCGTGGGCCGCACCCGACGCCCCGGCCACTGCCAGGGTGCTGAGGACGCCACCGGCAACTCCGGCCCGCATCGCGATGGTCGACGCGCTGCGGCGGGGCTTCCGGTGGCTGCGTATGTGAGCGGTGTGGGACATAGGGACAACCGGTATCAGGAGCTCCTCCATACCTTCAAGAAACGTGTGCTCCGCCAC
>NZ_BAABCQ010000187.1:0-14452 GCF_039539045.1 Streptomyces marokkonensis | reverse complement strand
GTCCGGATCCGAGGCGTACAGCGTCCCCAGCTCCCAGCCACGGTCGTCGGGGAAGGGCGTGATACCGTCGCGGCCTTCCGAGAGCAGATGCCAAAGTTCCTCCGGTGACCGTACTCCGCCCGGGAAACGGCAGCTCATCCCGACGATGGCGATCGGCTCGTCGGTGGGTGCCGCCGTCGGGGTGGGGGCCTCGCGGTCCGGCATGGGAGCGCCGTGCGTCACCTGGTCGAGCAGGAAGGCGGCCAGCGCGGCCGGTGTCGGGTGGTCGAAGACGAGGGTGGCGGGCAGCCGGATGCCCGCCACCGCGCCCAGGCGGTTGCGCAGCTCGACGGCGGTCAGCGAGTCGAAGCCCGCGTCCTTGAACGCCCCCTCTGTGGGCAGTGCGTCGTGGGTGCGGCGGCCGAGGACGGTGCCGGCCTCGCGCCGGACCACGTCGAGAACGGCCTGCGGGTGCTCGGTCGCCGGGAGGGCGGCCAGGGTGCGGCCCAGGGAGGATGCCGAGGCGCCCGTCGTCCGCGCGCCGTGCTCGGCCGCGCCGGTGAGCAGCCGGGGGCGTGCTCCGGGGATGTCCTCAAGGAGCGGGCCGGGGCGTACCGCGTCGAGCCCGGCGGCGAACTGCTCCCAGTCCACGTCCGCGACGGCCAGCGTCGGTTCGTGCCCGGTGAGCGCCTCGTCCAGCGCGGTGATCGCCAGCTCCGGGTCCATGGCGGTCAGTCCGGCGCGCCGCATCCGGTCCGTGACTGTGGCGTCGGCGGCGAGTCCCTCGCCCGACCAGGCGCCCCACGCGATGGACGTGGCCGCCAGGCCCTGGGCGCGGCGGTGCTCGGCCAGCGCGTCGAGCGCGGCGTTGGCCGCCGCGTAGTTCGCCTGTCCGGCGCCGCCGACGATCGCCGCGAACGACGAGAACATCACGAAGAGCGGCAGGTCCAGGTGGCGCGTCAGGTCATGGAGGTGCCGTGCCCCGTCCGTCTTGGGGCCCCACACCGTTGAGAAGCGCCGTGCCGACAGCCCTTCCAGGACACCGTCGTCGAGGAGCCCCGCGGTGTGGACGACGCCGCGCAGCGGGAGTTCGGTCGGTATCTCGCGCAGGACGTCGGCAAGTGCCGCGCGGTCGGCGACGTCGCACGCGACCACGGTCACCCGGGCACCGAGGCCGGCCAGTTCGTCGCTGAGTGCGGCCGCCGCGGGGGCTTGCCGGCCCCGGCGGCTCACGAGCACGACGTGCTCGGCGCCCCTGCGCACGGCCCAGCGTGCGGCGTGGCCGCCCAGCGCGCCCGTTCCGCCCGTCACGAGGACCGTGCCGTGCAGTGCCTTCGCCGGTGCGGGTGCCGTACTGGCGGCGGCCCGCACGAGGCGGCGGCCCAGGATGCCCGACGACCGCACCGCGACCTGGTCCTCGCCGGAGGGGCCCGCGAGAACCGCGGCCAGTCGGCGTCCGGCCCGCGCGTCCAGGTCTCCGGGCAGGTCGACGGAGCCTCCCCACCGTTCCGGTGACTCCCGGCCGATGGCGCGTCCCAGGCCCCAGACCGCTCCCTGGCCGGGGTGGACGTGCTCGTCCCTGCCCGCCGCGACGGCGCCCTGGGTCAGCGTCCACAGCGGCGCGTCCTGCGCCGCGTCGCCCAGCGCCTGTGCGAGGCAGGCCGTGGAAACCGGGGGCCGTCCGTCGTCCGCGAGGCCCAGCAGCGACACCACACCGGTCAGCGGTCCGTCGGCCGCGGCCTCACCGATGCGCGCGGCGAGCGCTGTGCGGTCCGGCTCGGTGGTGGTGCCGTCCGTGTCGAGCGTCAGCGGTACGGGGATGGCGCCCGCGTCGCGCAGTACGTTCTCGCACCACTGCGTCAGGTCGGCAGGGCCCGACGCGGCCGACACGAGGAGCCAGCGGCCGGTCAGTTCGCGGGGCGCGGGTTCGTCGAGCGGCTTCCACACGGCCCGGTACCGCCAGCAGTCGAGGACCGCACGGTCCCTCCGCTCGCGCCACCATGCGGCGAGGACGGGCAGCACGGTGTCGAGCGAGGTGCGGGCTTCGCCCTCGGCGCCGAGGGTGCCCGCGAGTACGTCGGCGTCGCCGCGTTCCACCTCGGCCCAGAACCGTGCCTCGGTGCCGGTGCCGGCTGCGGGCCTGTCGGGCACGTCCAGCCAGTAGCGCTCACGCTGGAAGGCGTACGTCGGCAGGTCGGCGGGCAGTGCCGCGGGTGCGGTGGCGAAGCAGGCGGACCAGTCGACGGCGATGCCCGCGACGTGGGCCTCGCCTGCGGCCGAGAGCAGGAAGCGGCCGTATCCGCCGTCGTCCCTGCGGAGCGAGCCGACGACGACGGCACGGTGGTGGCCCGCAGCCTCCAGCGTCTCGCCGAGCGGGCCCGTCAGGACGGGGTGGGCGGACACCTCGACGAACGCGTCGAAGCCGTCGCCCGCCAGGGCCTCGACGGCGGTGCGCAGCTCGACCGTGGTGCGCAGGTTCGTGTACCAGTACCCGGCGTCCAGCTCCGCCCCGCCGAGCCATGTGCCGGTCACGGTCGAGCAGAGGGGGATGTCGCCGTCGCGCGGCGCGAGGGGGGCCAGTACGTCAAGGAGCTCGGCTCGGATCTGCTCGACCTGCGCCGAGTGCGAAGCGTAGTCCACGGGGATCCGCCTGGCCCGCACGCCGTGTTCCTCGCAGTGGTCGAGCAGTTCGGCGAGCGCGGTGCTCTCGCCCGAGACGACCACGGCTGCGGGGCCGTTGACCGCGGCCACGGACAGCCGGGTGTCCCAGGGGACTAGGAGTTCGGTGACTTCTTCGGCGGATGCGGACACGGCGACCATGCCGCCGGTGCCCGCGAGTGCGGAAAGCGCCTTGCTGCGCAGCGCGACCACGCGCGCGGCGTCGTCCAAGGACAGAGCGCCGCTGACCACGGCCGCCGCGATCTCGCCCTGGGAGTGGCCGACGACCGCTTCGGGCACCACGCCCAGCGCGCGCCACTGCTCGGCGAGGGACACCATGACGGCCCAGAGCGCCGGCTGCACCACGTCGACGCGGGTCAGCGCCGCCTCGTCGGTGAGTACGTCGCGCAGTGACCAGTCGACGTACGCGGACAGCGCGCGCTCACACTCGGCGAAGCGGGCGGCGAAGACGGGTGAGGTCTCCAGGAGTTCGACGGCCATGCCGGTCCACTGCGCGCCCTGGCCGGGGAAGACGAAGGCCACGCGGCGGCCGGGCGCGGCGGTGCCGACGGTGGTGTTCGCCGCCTCCTCACCCTGTGCCAGTGCCGTCAGTCCGGCGAGCAGTTCGTCGTGGTCCGCGCCGACCACGACCGCGCGGCAGGGCAGGGCGGCCCGGCCCGTGGCGAGGGTGCGGCCCACTACGGCCGGGGACGTGCCGCCGCCCACCGTCCGCACGTCCGACGTCTCCGCGTCCGACGTCTCCGCGTCCGACGTCTCCGCGTCCGATATCGCCGCGTGCGAAGTCTCCGCCTCCGACACCTCTACGCCTGATGTCCCTGCGTACGACAGGAGGCGTGCGGCCTGGTCGCGCAAGGCCTGCGGGGTCTTCGCGGAAAGGAGCCACGGCACGGCGGCCGCTTCAGGGGCGCGCCGTGCGGGCTCTGCCGGCTCGGGGGCGTCCGGGGCCTGCTCCAGGATGACGTGGGCGTTGGTGCCGCTGATCCCGAAGGAGGACACGCCCGCGCGGCGCGGACGGCCGGTGTCCGGCCATTGTTCCCGTTCGGTCAGCAGCCGCACGGCGCCCGCCGACCAGTCCACTTCGCGGTTCGGTTCGTCGAGGTGCAGGGTGTGGGGCAGCACCCCGTGCCGCATCGACATGACCATCTTGATGACACCGGCGACGCCGGCTGCGGCCTGGGCGTGGCCGATGTTGGACTTCACCGAGCCGAGGAGCAGCGGTCGGTCGTCGGGCCGGTCCTGGCCGTATGTGGCGAGGAGCGCCTCGGCCTCGATCAGGTCGCCCAGTGGGGTGCCGGTGCCGTGGGCCTCCACCACGTCGACGTCCGCCGCGGTGAGGGCGGCGCCGTCGAGTGCCTGGCGGATGACGCGTTCCTGCGAGGGACCGTTGGGGGCCGTCATGCCGTTGGAGGCGCCGTCCTGGTTGACGGCGCTGCCGGTCACCACGGCGAGGACGCGGTGGCCGTTGGCCTGTGCGTCGGAGAGCCGCTCCAGGAGCAGCACGCCGACGCCCTCCGCGAATCCGGCGCCGTCGGCGGCGGCGGAGAACGGCTTGCAGCGGCCGTTCGCGGCGAGGCCGTGCTGGCGGGAGAACTCCACGAACAGGCTCGGTGTGGCCATGACGGTCACGCCGCCGGCCAGGGCCAGGGAGGTCTCGCCGCGACGCAGGGAGTGGCAGGCCAGGTGCAGCGCCACCAGCGAGGAGGAGCACGCGGTGTCGATGGTGAGGGCCGGGCCCTCCAGGCCCAGGTTGTAGGAGATGCGGCCGGAGGCGACGCTGCCCGCGCTGCCGTTGCCGAGGTAGCCCTCGAAGTCCTCCAGGCCGGTGAGCGCGCCGAGCAGCCGCGAACCGTAGTCGTTGTACATCACGCCGGAGAACACTCCGGTGCGGGTCTCCCGCACGGTGTCGGGTGCGATGCCCGCGCGTTCGAACGCCTCCCAGGAGGCTTCGAGGAGCAGCCGCTGCTGCGGGTCGATGGCCAGGGCCTCGCGCGGCGAGATGCCGAAGAACTCGGGGTCGAAGTGGTCGGCGTCGTAGAGGAATCCGCCCTCGCGGGTGTAGCTCTTGCCGGGCCGCTCGGGGTCGGGGTCGTAGAGGTTCTCGATGTCCCAGCCGCGGTCGCCGGGGAAGCCGGAGATCGCGTCGCCGCCGGTGGACAGGAGCTCCCAGAGGTCCTCGGGAGAGCGCACGCCTCCGGGGAAGCGGCAGCTCATCCCGACGATCGCGATGGGCTCGCGGTCCTTGCCCTCCGCTTCGCGCAGCTGGGACCGGGTCTCCTGCAGGTCGACGGTTACCCGGCGAAGGTAGTCGCGCAGTTTCGCTTCGTTGGCCGAGTTCGACATCAAGAAACCTCAAGATCCTTGTCGATGAAGTCAAATATCTCGTCGTCAGTGGCTGCTTCGAGCGTGTTGGTGCTCGGTGTGCTGCCGGGTGGCCGGGTTCCGCCGGTCCTGTCGAGCAGTTCGCGCAGCCGGGCTGCGAGCCGCTCGCCCGCCTCACCCTTGGGGTCGAGTCGCGTCAACGCGGCTTCCCACTGGTCGAGTTGAGCAAGAAGATCGCCCGCGTCGAGAACGTGTGCGGCGACGCTGCGCTCCAGCACGTGCTGGGCCAGCGCCTTGGGGGTCGGGTGGTTGAAAACGGCCGCGGCGGAGAGGCGAAGGCCGGTCGCCGCGGTGAGCCGGTTGCGCAGCTCGACGGCGATCAGCGAGTCGAAGCCGAGGTCCAGGAAAGGAGTGCCGGAGGGCACCGATCCGGGCGAGGCGTGGCCGAGGACGGCGGCCACCTCGCCGAGCACCAACCGCTCGGTGGCGGCGGCCTGTTCGTCGTCGCTCATCGCGGCGAAGCGCGCGGCGTACTCCTCTGCCGCGGTGCGGCCGGTTTCCGTGCCGGTCGCGGTGCGGTCGCCGGGGGGCGTGCGGTGGTGGCCGCCCGCGAGTGCCCTGAGCACCGGGGGCACCGGGCCCGCGTGCCGTACGGCGGCGGGGTTGACGCGCAGGGCCGCGACGAGCGGGGTGTCGGTGGTCAGTGCGGCGTCGAGGAGAGCGAGGCCTTCCTGGTCGGAGAGCGGGGGGAGTCCGGACCGGGTGATCCGTGCCCGGTCGCGGTCGGTGAGGTGTCCGGTCATGCCGCTGGCCTGCTCCCACAGGCCCCAGGCGATCGAGGTCGCGGCGAGGTTCAGGGACCGCCGGTGCTGGGCCAGCGCGTCGAGGTGGGCGTTGGCCGCCGCGTAAGCCGCCTGCCCCGCACCGCCGAGGATTCCGGCGGCGGAGGAGAACAGCAGGAACACCGACAGGTCCTGGTCCTCGGTGAGCCGGTGTAGGTTCAGGGCCGCGTCGGTCTTGGGGCGGAGCACCCGTTCGGCCTGTTCCCGGGTCAGGGCCGTCAGGGTCGCGTCGTCGAGCACGCCTGCCGCGTGGACGACGCCGGTCAGCGGGTGTTCGGCGGGCAGGTCGGCGAGGAGCGCGGAGAGCGCGTCCGGGTCGGCGGCGTCGCAGGCCACGATCCGTGCGTGCGCGCCCGCCTCGGTAAGTTCCGCGACGAGTTCACCGGCTCCTGGGGCGTCGGGTCCGCGGCGGCTGAGGAGCAGCAGGTGGCGTACTCGGTGCTCGGCCACCAGGTGGCGTGCCACCAGGGCGCCCAGCGTTCCGGTGCCGCCGGTGATCAGCACGGTGCCCGCGGAGTCGGGCAGGGCCGTGCGGCGGCCGGCCGCGGTGGCGCGCACGAGCCTGGGTACGCGGGCGACTCCCGCACGTACCGCGACCTGGGGTTCGCCGGTGGCCAGCACGTCGGCGACCAGGTCCACGTCGACGGTCAGGTCCGCTGGGGCGTCGGTGGCGTTGGCGTTGGCGGCGGGATCGGTGTCGATGACGACGAACCGGTCGGGGTGCTCCGCCTGTGCCGACCGCAGCAGGCCCCACACGGCCGCGCCGGGCAGATCGTGCGGCGGTTCGTCCTCGAGACCCACGGCGCCCCGGGTCAGGACGACGAGCCGCGCGTCGGCGAGACGCTCGTCGGCCAGGAACCGCTGCGCCGCTCCCAGGACGTCCGCCACCGCTTCGGCCGCTGTGGCGCAGTGCGGCAGGGGCAGTACGAGGGTCTCGGTGAAGTCGTCGTCCACGACGGCAGGACCGTGCTGGTCGATGACGGTGAAGGTGGTGCCGGGGGTCGTGGTCGTGGCCGTGGTGGCGGGCAGCGTCTGCCAGTCCACCGTGTACAGCGTCTTCGTCCCGGCGGCGAGGAGCTGCTCGGGCCGGACGGGGCGCAGGGTCAGGGAATCGACGGAGACGACGGGAGTGCCGTTCCGGTCGGTGGCGTCGAGGGACAGCGCGTCCGGTCCAGCGGGCGCGAGCCGTACCCGCAGCGTCGTCGCCGCCGTGCCGTGGAAGGACACCCCGGCCCATTCGAACGGCAGGTGTCCGTCCTGTGCCGCGCCGTCGTCGACGAACGTGCCGGCGCCGACGGCGTGCAGGGCGGCGTCCAGGAGCGCGGGGTGCACGGTGAATCCGCCGGTGTTGGTGTTCGCGGCATCCGCGGTGTCCGGCAGCACGATCTCGGCGAGGATCTCGTCGCCGTGCCGCCAGGCCTGCCGCAGGCCCTGGAACAGCGGCCCGTACGCGAACGACCGGGCCGCATGGTCCTCGTACAGCCGGGTCACGTCGACGGGTTCGGCACCGGCGGGCGGCCAGGCCGCGGGGTCGGCCGGCGGACGGACGGTGGCGGTGGCGTCCGCCGTGCCGAGCCGACCGGTGGCGTGCCGGGTCCACGGCTCGTCGGGCCCGTCCGCCGCGCCGGTCTCCGGGCGCGTGTGCACGGTGAACGACCGGGTGCCGGTGCCGTCGGGCGCGCCGACCGCCACCTGCAGCAGTACCGCCCAGTCGTCGTCGGGCAGCACCAGTGGCTCCTGGAGAGTCAGCTCGACGACCCGCCCGTGGTCCTCCCGCGCACCGGCCCAGGCCACGAGTTCGAGCAGGGCGGTGCCCGGCAGCAGGATCCGGCCGCGGACCGCGTGTTCGGCGAGCCAGGGGTGGTCCGCGACCGAGAGCCTGCCGGTGTGCAGGGCCCCGCCGTCGGCGAGTGTCACCTCGGCCTGAAGCAACGGGTGTGCGGAGCCGGTGAGTCCGGCCGTGGAGAGGTCGGCGGCGGGTGCGTCGGGGGCGGTCAGCCAGTACCGCTGGCGTTCGAAGGGGTAGGTGGGCAGCTGCACCGGGGTGGCGTGCGTGTCCTCGTACGCCTGGTTCCAGTCCAGGCTCACACCGTGCAGATGTGCCTGGGCGAGCGCGGTGTGGAAGCGTGCCGGGCCGCCCTCGCCGCGGCGCAGCGTGCCGAGGGCCACGGCGGTTCCTTCGGTGTGTTCGAGGGTGTCCGCCACGTCCATCACGAGGACCGGATGGGGGCTGATCTCCAGGAAGACGCCATGCCCCCGCTCCGCCAACTCTTCGATCGACGGGGCGAACTCGACGGTGCGGCGGAGGTTCTCGTACCAGTAGTGCGTGTCGAGTGTGTCGGTGTCGACGAACTGGCGGGTGACGGTGGAGAAGAAGGGGATCGCGGAGGTCCTGGGTGTCACGTCGCCCAGCTGCCGCAGCAGCTCGGCCCTGACGGACTCCACCTGCGGCGAATGAGAGGCGTAGTCGACCGCGATCCGCCGGGCCCTGGTGCCATCCTCGGCACAAATGGCGAGGAGCGCGTCGAGGGCGTCGCTCTCGCCGGAGACCACGACGGACTCCGGTCCGTTGACGGCGGCCACGGTGAGCCGTCCCTGCCAGCGGTCGAGCAGTGGCGCGAGGTCCTTCACGGACCGTGCGACGACGCCCATCGCGCCACTGCCGACCAGCGCGGTGAGGGCCCGGCTGCGCAGGGCGACCACTCTGGCCGCGTCGTCCAGGGAGAGCGCCCCGGCGACGCACGCCGCCGCGATCTCGCCCTGCGAGTGCCCGGCGACGGCGGCCGGCTCGACTCCGTGGGCGCGCCACAGGGCGGCCAGGGAGACCATGACGGCCCATAGCGCGGGCTGCACGACGTCGACGCGTGCGAGGAGCTCGGGGTCGTCGAGGGCGTCGGTGAGCGACCAGTCGGTGTGCGGCGCCAGGGCCGCCGCGCACTCGTCCATGCGGTCGCGGAAGGGCGCGGAGGTGTCGAGGAGTTCGCGGGCCATGCCGGTCCATTGGGAGCCCTGGCCGGGGAAGAGGAAGACGATGCCGCCGCGTGCGCCCGCGGTGCCTTCCAGGACGCCTGGTGCCGGGGCTCCCTCGGCCACGGCGGCCAGTCCGGCCAGGAGCGCGTCGCGGTTGTCGCCGACGATGCCCGCGCGGTGCTCGAACAGGGACCGGGCGGTGGCCAGGGTGTGGCCGACGTCGACGGGTTCCAGCTCCGGCCGGTCCGCCAGCCAGGCCGCCAGCTGCCGTGCCTGGGCGGCGAGTGCCGCCCTCGTCCGGCCGGACAGCAGCAGTGGCCGGGGGCGGGTTTCCCGTGCGGCGGGGGTCTGCGCGGGCGCGGGTGCCTGTTCCAGGATGACGTGGGCGTTGGTGCCGCTGATCCCGAAGGAGGACACGCCCGCGCGGCGCGGACGGCCGGTGTCGGGCCAGTCGCATGCCTCGGCGAGCAGTTCCACCGCGCCCGCCGACCAGTCGACGTGCGGGGTGGGTTCCTCGGCGTGCAGGCTGCGGGGCAGCACGCCGTGTTCCATGGCGAGCACCATCTTGATGACTCCTGCGACGCCCGCCGCGGCCTGGGCGTGGCCGATGTTGGACTTCACCGAGCCGAGCAGCAGGGGCTGTTCGGTGGGGCGGTCCTGACCGTACGTGGCAATCAGGGCCTGCGCCTCGATGGGGTCGCCGAGTGCGGTGCCCGTGCCGTGTGCCTCCACGGCGTCCACGTCCGTCGGGGCCAGCCCCGAGTTGCCGAGTGCCTGGCGGATGACGCGCTGCTGGGAGGGGCCGTTGGGTGCGGTCAGGCCGTTGGACGCGCCGTCCTGGTTGACGGCGGTGCCGCGCACCACCGCGAGGATTCGGTGTCCGTTGCGCAGGGCGTCGGAGCGGCGTTCCAGGACGAGTACACCGGCGCCCTCGGCCCATCCCGTACCGTCCGCCGCGGCGGAGAACGCCTTGCACCGTCCGTCGGCGGCGAGGCCGCGCTGCCGACTGAAGTCGATGAACGTGTCGGGGCCGGCCATCACGGTCACCCCGCCTGCGAGCGCCATCTCGCACTCGCCCGAGCGCAGGGCCTGGGCCGCGAGGTGCAGGGTCACCAGGGACGACGAGCACGCCGTGTCCACCGTGACCGCCGGGCCTTCGAGGCCCAGCGCGTAGGCGACGCGGCCGGACACCACACTGCCGGAGCTTCCGGTGCCCAGGTAGCCCTCGGCCTCCTCGGGCACGGCGGGCAGTCGTGAGACGTAGTCGTGGTACATGACACCGGTGAACACTCCGGTCCTGCTGCCGCGCAGGGACAGCGGGTCGACACCGGCGCGCTCGACTGCTTCCCAGGAGGTCTCCAGGAGCAGCCGCTGCTGCGGGTCCATCGTCAGTGCTTCACGCGGGGAGATCCCGAAAAAGCCGGCGTCGAAGTCCCCTGCCCCGTAGAGGAATCCGCCCTCGCGGACATAGCTCGTGCCCGCGCGCCCGGCCTCGCGGTCGGGATCGTAGAGGTTCCCCAGATCCCAGCCACGGTCCACCGGGAAGCCGCCGATGCCCTCCCGGCCCTCCGCGACCATCTGCCAGAGATCCTCGGGCGAACCCACCCCGCCCGGATAGCGGCAGCCCATCCCCACGATCGCCACCGGATCGTCGGCATCCACCGCCACCACCGGCGCACTCACCGCGGCCTCGCCCCCCGCAAGCCCCGTCGCCTCGGCCAGTAGGTGCTCGGCCAGCGTCTCGGCCGTCGGGTAGTCGAAGACGAGCGTCGCGGGCAGCCGCAGACCCGTCACCGTGTTCAGACGATTCCGCAGTTCCACAGCCGTCAGGGAATCGAAGCCGAGGTCCTTGAACGACCGCTCCTCGCTCACAGCTTGCGCGTTGTCGTGGCCCAGCACCGCGGCGACCTGCGACCGCACCGCATCGAGCACGGCGGCGCGCCGTTCCTCCCGCGAGAGCTCCGCCAGCCCGTCGCCCCACGACGAGGCGGCCTGCCCGCCCGCGGCCCTCGGCAGTGGTACCCGCACCAGGCCCCGCAGGAGGGGGTGCAGGGCGCCTGCCGCGGCCTGCGTACGCAAGGTCGCGGAGTCCAGGGACACGGGCACCGTCACCGGCTCGCCGGCCATGAGCGAGGCGTCGAACAGGGCGAGGCCATCGGCCGCCGACAGTTCCAGCACGCCTGTCCTTGCGATCCGTTGACGATCGGCCTGTCCGAGGCCCGCCGTCATTCCGCGCCCGGTCGCTCCGCCCTTCGCACCGCGGGTCGGTTCCCAGGCGCCCCAGGCGAGCGAGACGGACGGCAGCCCTTCGGCGCGGCGGTGGTGCGCCAGGGCGTCGAGGAAGGCGTTGGCGGCGGCGTAGTTGGCCTGTCCCGCGCCGCCGAGTACACCGGCGACGGAGGAGTACGTCACGAACCAGGCCGGCATCAGGTCCCGGGTCAGCTCGTGCAGGTTCACGGCCGCGTCGATCTTGGGCCGCAGCACCCGTGCCAGGGCGTCGGGGGTCAGCGAGTTCACCGTGGCGTCGGCGACCACGCCCGCGGTGTGGATCACGGCCGTGAGCGGATGAGCGGGATCGATCCGCTCCAGCAGTCCGGCCAGCTCCGCCCGGTCCGCGGCGTCGCAGGCCTCGACCGTCACGGAGGCCCCGCACCCGGCCAGCTCGGCGACCAGTTCGGGCGCGCCGTGGGCGGCCATGCCGCGTCGGCTGGTCAGCACGAGGTGGCGCATGCCTTGCTGTTTCACCAGGTGCCGTGCGAGCAACGCCCCCAGGGCACCGGTCCCGCCAGTGATCAGGACGGTGCCGTCGGGGGACGGGCCGGAGGCCTGCTCGGCGGTCGGCGCGGCAGCGGGCGCGGCAGCCCGGTCAGTGGCCAGGGCGGTCGCAGCGAGTCGCGGCAGGCGCACCTTGCCGGTGCGGATCGCGCTCTGGGGTTCCGCCGAGGCGATCACTGCCGCGAGCGCGTCCGTAGAGCTCCGCGGAGCGTCCACGTCCACGTCGACGAGCAGGAGACGGCCGGGGTGTTCGAGCTGGGCCGAGCGCAAGAGGCCCCAGACCGCGGCGCCCCCGGGGTCGGCGACGTTCTCTCCCGGCTCGGCCGCGACCGCGCCGCGGGTCACGACCACGAGCGGCACTCCGCCGAAGCGCTCGTCCGCCAGCCAGGTGCGCAGCTGCGCCAGAACACCCGCCACTGCCCCGTGCGCATGCTCGGGCGCGATCGACGGGCCGGTCACCACCGGCAGGAGTACGGCGGTGGGGTGCCCCGCACCCTCCGGGCCCGCGGCGAACAGCGCGGCCAGGTCGGCGAAGCACGCCGAGGTGGCACCGGCGGGAGCGGACAGCCGCTCGTCGCCGTCACCGAGCACCGCCCACCGCTGCCCGCCCGTCACGGCGGACCAGGGCTGATCGGGCCAGTCGAGCCGGTACAGGACGGGCGTGTGAGCCGCCGCATCGGCCGCCAGGTCGCCCTCGGGCGCGGGCCGCAGCACCAGCGCGTCCACGGATGCCACCGGCTCACCTGCGGCATCCGCCACGGAGAGGGATACCGCGTCGTTGCCGGCCGACGCGATCCGCACCCGCAGCCGATCGGCTCCCTGCGCGTACACCGTCACTCCGCGCCAGGAGAACGGCAGTAGAGCCGCTCCCGCGTCGGCCGAAGCGAGCCCCGAGGCCTGCACCGCCGCGTCGAGCAGCGCCGGATGCACGCCGAAGCCCCCGGTTTCTGCCAGTTCGGCACCCGTGTCCGGCCCGACCGGCACGACCTCCGCGTACGTCTCTTCACCGCTGTTCCAGACCCTGGTCAGGCCCTGGAACAGCGGCCCGTACGCGAACCCGGAGCGCGCCGCCCGCTCCCGATACGCGGCCACGTCCAGTTCCACCGCACCGGCCGGCGGCCAGGCCCGCGACGGGGTGACCGCCCGTACCGGCCCCGACTCCGTGACGACGCCGGTCGCGTGCCGGGTCCACGGCCCGTCCGTGTCGGCGGAGCGTGCGTACACGTCGACGGAACGCGCCCCGGCGACAGCTCCGCTCGCTCCGGCAGCCGCGGCAGGCGCGGCAGGCGCGGCAGGCGCGGCGACTTTTACCTGGATGTCGACGGCCCCTTGCGCGGGCAGGGGCAGCGGCGCCTCCAGCGTCAGTTCCTCGATGTGCCCGCAGCCGGCCTCCTGTGCGGCCCGCAGCACCAGTTCCACGAACGCGGTCCCCGGCAGCAGGGCCGTGCCCCGCAGCGCGTGGTCGGCCAGCCACGGGTGGCTGTGCAGCGCGACGCGGCCGGCCACCGTGCAGCCGTCCTCGTCCGCGGACCGCAGCACGGCCGTCAGCAGCGGATGGCTCACCGGCCGGGCGCCCGCGAAGGATCCGGCGGCGGCGACGGGCAGCGACCAGTAGCGGCGGTGCTGGAAGGCGTAGGTGGGCAAGGTCGACGGAGCCCCCGAGCAGAGGGTGGACCAGTCCACCGGCGCCCCGGTCGCGTACGCGGTGGCGAGCGCCGCCAGGGCCGTCTCCACCTCGTCACGGTCCGGCCGCAGCACCGGTGCGTACGCCGCCCGGTCACTGTCGTCCGTCTCCCGTGCCAGTGCGGAGAGCACTCCGCCCGGTCCGACCTCGACCAGCACCTCGGCACCTGACTCCAGAACAGCGTTGGCCGCGGCCGCGAACCGAACCGGCTCACGCACGTTGCGCACCCAGTACGCGGGCGTGCACACCTCCGCGGCCTCGACCGGTCCGCCGGTGACCGTGGACACCATGGGTACCAGCGGCGGCGCGTACTCCACCTCTTCGAGCACCCGTGAGAACCGCTCGACCATCGGCTCCATGTGCTCCGAGTGGAAGGCGTGCGAGACATCCAGCTCTCTTGTACGACGCCCCTGTTGAACGAAGTTTCGGGCGACCTTCGCGACCGCGTCCCGATCGCCCGAGATCACCACTGCGCGCGGGCCGTTGACCGCGGCGACATCCACCCCCGGCATCAGGCGGGCCCGGACCTCCGCCTCGTCACCCTCGACGGCCACCATCGCGCCGCCCTCGGGCAGTTCCGCCATCAGCGACGCGCGCGCCGCGACGACCCTCGCCGCATCCGCGAGCGACCACACACCCGCGATGTGCGCGGCGACCAACTCGCCCACGGAGTGGCCGAGCACGAAGTCCGCGGTCACTCCGAAGGATTCCAGCAAGCGCCAGACCGCGACCTCCACGGCGAACAGCGCGACCTGCGCGCGCCTCGTGTCCCGAAGTTCCTCGTCGCCGCCCTCGAAGACCAGCGGCCGCACCGGGAAGTCCACCCACCGTTCCAGCTCGGCGCAGACCGTGTCGAAGGCCTCGGTGAACGCCGGGAACGTCGCGTACAGCTCCCTTCCCATACCGGCCCGCTGAGCCCCCTGCCCGGTGCACAGCACCGCCAGGCGGCCGCCGGACGCACGCACGCGTCCCCGCGTCAGCCGCGCGGCCGGCTCGCCACCGGCCAGTGCGACGAGACCCGCCCTCAGTTCGTCGATGTCCGCGCCCAGCACGACGGCACGTTCCTCGAACCCCGTCCGCGTACGGGCCAGCGCCGCGCCCACCCGCGACACCTCGGCCGCTTCCCCGTCTCCGGTACGGGTCCACGCGAGCAGGCGTTCGGCTTGTCCTCGCAGGGCTTCGGGGGTCTTGCCGGACAGCACCC
>NZ_BAABCQ010000186.1:0-14580 GCF_039539045.1 Streptomyces marokkonensis | reverse complement strand
CCGCGTACACCTACGACCATCTGTCCTGGCGGAGCTTCCGGGACGGGCCCTGGTTCGGTGCCGTCCCGACCTTGGCCGCCGCCGCGGCTGCCACCCGACACATGCGTCTGGGGACACTCGTCACATCGCCCAATTTCAGGCACCCTGTGACGTTGGCCAAGGAACTGGTCTCACTCGATGACATCTCCGGCGGCCGGGTCACCCTCGGCATCGGCTCCGGCGGCAGCGGTTTCGACGCCACCGCACTCGGCCAGGAGGCATGGACACCGAAGGAGCGGGCGGACCGCTTCGGCGAGTTCGTGCCGCTGCTCGATCGGTTGCTCACCGAGGACACGGTCTCCGAGCAGGGCGCCTTCTACTCGGCCGAGGAGGCCAGGAACATCCCCGGCTGCGTCCAGCGGCCCCGGCTGCCGTTCGCGGTGGCGGCGACCGGTCCACGCGGCTTGAGGCTCGCCGCACGGTACGGGCAGGCATGGGTGACGACCGGCGACCCGAAGCTGTACGAGACGGGAACCCCGGAGCAGTCGGTGGAGGCTCTGCGCGGTCAGATCGAGAAGCTCGGCAAGGCGTGCGCGGAGATCGGCCGGGACGTGAAGGACCTCGACAAGACCCTGCTGCACGGTTTCACCCCGGACCGGAACGGGCCGCTGGAGTCCGTGGACGCCTTCGTCGACTTCGCCGGGCGCCACCGCGAGCTCGGCTTCACCGAACTCGTGATCCACTGGCCGATCCCCGACTCGGACTTCGCCGCCGACCAGACGGTCTTCGAGCGGATCGCCGCCGAAGGCCTCGATCAACTCGATTAGCGGACGCCGCAAGGGGAGCGACTCAGCAGGTCGCTTCGATGACACGGTGGCCGGCTTCCTGACACACGAAACCGGCCTGCCCGTGTCCTGTGCACGAGCCCATGGCGCCTGTGCGGCCGACTTCCGTTTCACGTGAAACGGCCACCGGCGTCACCTGACGCGACTACTCAGCCACGGAGTGAGGAGGAGCATCGGCACGAACTCCGTGTATGTGCGGTCCCCCGGTAGCGGAACGGTCAGACGGCGTCCCTTGACGAAGGAGAGACCACCGAAGACGGAGCGCAGGAACGCGGGGACGTCGTCGCGCGGGATGTCGGGAAACTCGACGTCCTCCACGGTGATCAGAGCGTCGCCCTCGGGGAAGAGCCGGACGCTCACCCGGGGCAGGCCGCCGAGCTCGACGAACGCCTCATGGGGTAGAGAGCCGTCGGCGTCGGTGGCCACGCCCACGCCCGCGGCGCTGCGGCGGGAGGTCTGGTCGGCGCCGATGTCGTCCGTGACCTCGATCTCCAGTGCGTACTCCCCGGCGATGGCGCGAAGGGCGGTGACGGCGGCTTGGGTGGTGGGCAGCTGCTCCATGCCACCGATCATGCGGGTTCAACGCCGAGTGGGGAAGCGCAGGTACCGCGGCGGCACGTCCTCCGTCAGCCGTACCCCGTTCGCGCTGAGGTGGAAGGCGTGTCCGTCACGGCGCATGGCGGCGGTGCCCACCGGCAGCACGAGCGACCGACCGACCGGTCGCGGCGGGCACCGGGTCACTGTGTTTCTGCCGCACGGAACGGAACCTGGGCGCCGAGGGGACACACATCACGCGATCGATTGTGCCGGCAAGGTTTGATCCACAGTCAGGGCAGGTTATCCACAAGCTGGTTGAGTGGTTCTGTGGAAACTGCAAGGGTGGTCTCCCGCGCGCGAGCCGCCTCGACGCTCCTGGTGCGAACCGGGAAAGGAGACGGGCGCAGCGTGCTGCTTTGTCCCGGTAGAGCCACGCCCCGTGTGCCGCGTCCGACGGCAGGGACGCGTCGGGTGGCCGCCGCCGGGCACCTTCTCGACCCTTCGCAGGATGCCCGGCCGGCGCTCTGTTGATTCAGTGCCCGAAGTGGTCGAGGGACGGCCCGGGCAGCGAGGTGAAGGAGGCGATACGCCCTTCGGTACGCCCTACCGTGACGAACTCCCATGACTGCACCGAGCCCCAGTCGTGACCCACCAGGTGCACGGGCCTGCCGGGGCTGACGGCGTCCGTCACGGCGAGGAAGTCGTCCGTCAGCTTCTCCCGCGTGAACCCTCCGCGCAGCGGGCTCGGCGCGGTGGACCGGCAGTGATCCCGTGACGGCTCGGAATCTCCCAGCTGTTAGACCCACCGTCAATAGGATGGTCCGCGCGCCCCGGGAAAGCCGCTCCGTGGCTCTCAGGTACGGCATCCCCTACGGGCCCGTACTACTCGAGTCTGATGCCAAGACGGCTCTCCGGGCTGACGACCCGAGTGGCGGGCGTCACTACTGTCATGGATGTGACTGTGATCGCGACCGAAAGCCTGAGCAAGCGGTTCCCCCGGGTGACCGCGCTCGACCGGCTCTCCGTGGACGTCGGACCCGGTGTGACCGGACTCGTCGGTGCCAACGGCGCCGGCAAGTCCACCCTGATCAAGATCCTGCTGGGTCTGTCTCCCGCCACCGAGGGCCGGGCCGAAGTACTCGGACTCGATGTCGCCACCAGGGGCGCCGACATCCGAGAGCGGGTCGGCTACATGCCGGAACACGACTGCCTGCCGCCAGACGTCTCGGCCACCGAGTTCGTCGTCCACATGGCGCGCATGTCCGGCCTGCCGCCCACCGCGGCCCGCGAACGCACGGCCGACACCCTGCGCCACGTCGGCCTGTACGAGGAGCGCTACCGTCCCATCGGCGGCTACTCGACCGGCATGAAGCAGCGTGTGAAGCTCGCGCAGGCCCTCGTCCACGACCCCCGGCTGGTCCTCCTCGACGAGCCCACCAACGGCCTCGACCCGGTCGGCCGCGACGAGATGCTCGGCCTCATCCGCCGCATCCACACCGACTTCGGCATCTCCGTCCTGGTCACGTCGCACCTGCTGGGCGAGCTGGAACGCACCTGCGACCACGTCGTCGTCGTCGACGGCGGCAAGCTGCTGCGCTCCAGCTCGACCACGGACTTCACCCAGAGCACGGCCACCCTGGCGATCGAGGTCACCGACACCGACGAGCACCCCGACGGCACCCGCGCGGTGCGTGAAGCGCTCGACGCGCGCGGGGTGACCGTCCAGGACGGCAGCGGACTGCCCGGCGCCGGCCACGTCCTGCTGCTCACCGCGGCGGGCGAGGAGACCTACGACCTGGTCCGGGACGTCATCGCCGACCTCGGTCTCGGCCTGGTGCGCATGGAACAGCGCCGGCACCACATCGCGGAGGTCTTCACGGACAGCGACGCAGAACGGAAGGAGGCGGTCGGCCATGGCAACTGAGCAGCCCGTAGCCCGTGCGGCGGGTGACCAGACCCGCATCCACAACATCGGCTACCGCAACTACGACGGCCCCCGCCTCGGCCGCGCCTACGCCCGCCGCTCGCTGTACTCGCAGTCCCTGCGCGGCGCCTACGGACTCGGCCGCTCGGCCAAGTCCAAGGTGCTGCCGATGCTGCTGTTCGTGGTGATGTGCCTGCCCGCGGCCATCATGGTCGCCGTCGCCGTCGCGACCAAGGCGAACGACCTGCCGGTCGACTACACGCGCTACGCGATCGTCCTGCAGGCCGTCATCAGTCTCTACGTCGCCTCACAGGCCCCCCAGTCCGTCTCGCGCGACCTGCGCTTCAAGACCGTGCCGCTGTACTTCTCGCGGCCGATCGAGACCTCCGACTACGTCCGCGCCAAGTACGCGTCGCTGGCCTCGGCCCTGTTCATCCTCACCGCCGCGCCCCTGCTGGTGCTCTACGTGGGCGCGCTGCTCGCCAAACTCGACTTCGCGGACCAGACCAAGGGGTTCGCTCAGGGACTCGTCTCCGTGGCACTGCTCTCACTGCTCTTCGCCGGCCTCGGCCTGGTCGTCGCGTCGGTCACCCCGCGCCGCGGCTTCGGCATCGCGGCCGTCATCGCCGTCCTGACCATCACCTACGGCGCGGTATCCACACTCCAGGCCATCGCGGACGTCCAGGGCAGCTCCGGTGCCGTCGCCTGGATCGGCCTCTTCTCACCGATCACCCTCATCGACGGCGTGCAGTCCGCCTTCCTGGGCGCCACCTCGGCCTTCCCCGGCGGGATCGGCCCGAGCAACGGCGAGGGCGCGGTCTACGTCCTCGTCACCCTGGGCCTGATCGCCGGCGCCTACGGCCTGCTGATGCGCCGCTACACGAAGGTGGGACTGTGACCACGCTGAACATCGACCACGTCTCCCGCTGGTTCGGCAACGTGGTCGCCGTCAACGACATCACGATGACGATCGGCCCCGGCGTCACCGGCCTCCTCGGCCCCAACGGCGCGGGGAAGTCCACCCTCATCAACATGATGGGCGGCTTCCTCGCCCCCTCCACCGGCAGCGTCACCCTCGACGGTCAGCCGGTCTGGCGCAACGAAGCCATCTACAAGCACATCGGCATCGTCCCCGAGCGGGAGGCGATGTACGACTTCCTCACCGGCCGGGAGTTCGTCCTCGCCAACGCCGAACTGCACGGCCTCGGCGCCAAGGCGGCCCACGAAGCGCTCGGCACCGTGCAGATGGAGTACGCGCAGGACCGGAAGATCGCCACATACTCCAAGGGCATGCGGCAGCGGGTGAAGATGGCCTCCGCCCTCGTCCACCAGCCGTCCCTGCTCCTGCTCGACGAGCCGTTCAACGGCATGGACCCACGCCAGCGCATGCAGCTGATGGACCTCCTGCGGCGGATGGGCGACGAGGGCCGCACGGTGCTGTTCTCCTCACACATCCTCGAAGAGGTCGAGCAGCTCGCCTGGCACATCGAGGTCATCGTCGCCGGACGCCACGCGGCCAGCGGCGACTTCCGGAAGATCCGCCGCCTGATGACCGACCGGCCGCACCGCTACCTGGTGCGTTCCAGTGACGACCGGGCCCTCGCGGCAGCGCTGATCGCCGACCCGTCGACCACCGGCATCGAGGTCGACCTCGCCGAGGGCGCGCTGCGCATCCAGGCCGTCGACTTCGGCCGGTTCACGGCCCTGCTGCCGAAGGTCGCCCGCGACCACGGCATCCGGCTGCTCACGGTCTCGCCGTCCGACGAGTCCCTCGAGTCCGTCTTCTCGTATCTCGTCGCGGCGTAGGAGGCCGAAGAATGTACGACCCCACAGTCGCCAGGCTCACCTACCGAGCCCTGCTCGGCCGCCGCCGGGCCCTCATCCTGGGCGCGTTGCCCCTGCTGCTGCTCGTCATCGCCGTGGCGGTGCGCGCGCTCGCCGGCGTCGACGACCAGACCGCCGCGGACGTGCTGGGCGGATTCGCCCTTGCCACCATGGTGCCGATCATCGGTGTCATCGCCGGTACCGGAGCCATCGGACCCGAGATCGACGACGGCTCCGTGGTGTACCTGCTGTCCAAGCCGATCAAGCGGCCGACGATCATCTTCACCAAGCTGATCGTCGCCGTCGCCGTGACTATGATCTTCTCCGCGGTACCCACGCTGCTCGCCGGCCTGATCCTCAACGGCAACGGCCAGCAGGTCGCCGTCGCCTACACGATCGCCGCGCTCGTCGCCTCCATCGCCTACGCCGCTCTGTTCCTGCTGCTGGGCACGGTGTCCCGGCACGCGGTGGTCTTCGGACTCGTCTACGCCCTCGTCTGGGAGGCGTTGTTCGGTTCGCTGGTGCCCGGGGCCCGCACCCTGAGCGTCCAGCAGTGGTCGCTGGCGGTGGCCCAGAAGGTCGCCGACGGAAACCTGGTGACCTCCGACGTCGGCCTGACGACCGCCACGGTGCTGCTGGCCGGGGTGACCGTGCTCGCAACCTGGTTCGCCGGCCAGAAGCTGCGGTCGCTGACGCTCGCCGGGGAGGAGTGACCGAAGGCCGCCCCGGTCCATAACGAGGGCCCCACCACCCCGTCCCGGGCACACTGGGCCGGTCAGGGGACCACGAGGGGACGCCTTCGGCCGCGTCCGGATAGTCGCCTCCTGCTGGAACCGTGAGAAGCCGGAGCCGCCGTGGCGCTCCGACGAGCCGCCCGCGGGCCGGTTCTTCAGCAAGGACCGGCGTCGCGGACGCTGCCGCGGACGCGGCGTACGTCCGCTTTTAACCGGTGGCGCCCGGCTTTCCGCACCGGCACTGTGGTGATGCACGAGGCCGGACGGGGCCGACGCACCGGACGGCCGCTTCGAGCACGTGAGACGCCTCGCGTGGGCCGACCGAGGGGACGTCGGCGCCGTCCGGACCGTGCTGTCGGCTCCGCTCCCAGCGTCCTGGAGCGGTGGTCTCAGTGTCCTGGCGTGTCCTGGCACCCGAGGTGTCGGGTTTCCAGGGCGCGACCTCAGGACGACAGGCGCTCCAGCACCACCGCGATGCCGTCCTCGTCATTCGAGGACGTCACCTCGTCGGCCACCGCCTTCAGCTCCTCGTGGGCGTTGGCCATCGCCACGCCCCGGGACGCCCAGCCGAACATCGGGACGTCGTTGGGCATGTCGCCGAACGCGATCGTGTCCGCGGCCTTCAGACCGAGCCGGCGCGCCGCCAGGGACAGGCCGGTGGCCTTGGACAGGCCGAGCGGGAGCAGTTCGACGATGCCCGCGCCGGCCATGGTCACCGTGACGAAGCCGCCCGCGGTGCGTCGGGCCGCCTCGGCCAGCTCGTCGTCCGACAGCGTCGGATGCTGGATGTAGATCTTGTTCAGCGGCGCCGACCACAGGTCGGAGGCGTCGGTGAACGGCACGGCGGGGAGGTTGCCTCCGACCGCGTAACCCGGCCCCACCAGGACGTCGCCGTCCAGGCCGTCGCGGCTTGCCGCCAGGTACAGCGGGCCGGTCTCCGCCTCGATCTTGGCCAGCGCCACCCCGGCCAGCTGACGGTCCAGGGTGACCGAGGTCAGCAGCCGGTGCTCCCCGGCGTGGTAGACCTGTGCGCCCTGACCGCAGACGGCCAGCCCGTTGTAGCCGAGGTCGTCGAGGATGTGCCGGGTCCACGGGACCGCGCGGCCGGTGACCACGATGTGCGCCGCGCCCGCCGCGGTGGCCGCGGCGAGCGCCTCACGGGTGCGGGACGAGATCGAGTCGTCACTGCTCAGCAGCGTGCCGTCGAGATCGGTCGCGATCAGCCGGTAGGGGAAGCTCCCGGCGGAACCGGCGCCGGACCCCATGGCGGAGGAGGCGTCAGTCACTTGGTCACCGGTTCCAGGACCTCCCGGCCGCCCAGGTACGGACGGAGCACCTCCGGCACACGTACCGAACCGTCGGCCTGCTGGTGGTTCTCCAGGATCGCCACGATCGTGCGCGGCACGGCGCACAGCGTGCCGTTGAGCGTGGCCAGCGGGCGCACCTTCTTGTCCTCACGGACCCGGATCGACAGCCGGCGCGACTGGTACTCGGTGCAGTCCGAGGTCGAGGTCAGCTCGCGGTACTTGCCCTGGGTCGGGATCCACGCCTCGCAGTCGTACTTGCGCGCGGCCGAGGAACCCAGGTCGGCCGAGGCGACGTCGATGACCCGGAACGGCAGCCCGAGCGACGTCAGCCACTGCTTCTCCCACTCGAGCAGGCGCTGGTGCTCGGCCTGCGAGTCCTCGGGGAGGACGTAGGAGAACATCTCGACCTTGTCGAACTGATGTACGCGGAAGATGCCCTTCGTGTCCTTGCCGTGCGAGCCGGCCTCGCGGCGGAAGCAGGGCGAGAAGCCGGCGTAGCGCAGCGGCAGGCGGTCGGCGTCCAGGATCTCGTCCATGTGGTACGCGGCGAGCGGCACCTCGGACGTGCCGACCAGGTACAGGTCGTCCTTGTCGAGGTGGTACACGTCCTGGGCGGCCTGCCCGAGGAAGCCGGTGCCGGCCATCGACTGCGGGCGCACGAGGGCCGGGGTCAGCATCGGCGTGAAGCCGGCCGCCGTGGCCTGGGCGATCGCCGCGTTGACCAGGGCGAGCTCCAGGAGTGCGCCGACGCCGGTCAGGAAGTAGAAGCGCGAACCGGAGACCTTGGCGCCGCGTTCGACGTCGATGGCGCCGAGCAGCCGGCCGAGCTCCAGGTGGTCCCTGGGCTGGAAGCCCTCGGCCGTGAAGTCGCGATGCGTGCCGTGCGTCTCCAGCGTGACGAAGTCCTCCTCGCCGCCGACGGGCACGTCGGGGTGGATGAGGTTGCCGAGCCGCTGGAGCAGTTCCTGGGTCTCGGCGTCGGCCGCGTCGCGCTCGGCGTCGGCCGTCTTGACGTCGGCGGCGAGCCGGCTCGCCCGCTTCAGCAGATCGGCCTTCTCGTCTCCGGAAGCCTTGCCGATGAGCTTGCCGAGGCCCTTCTGTTCGGCGCGCAGTTCGTCGAAGCGAACGCCGGACGACCTGCGCCGCTCGTCGGCAGACAGGAGGGAGTCGACGAGCGCGACATCCTCTCCACGGGCGCGCTGCGACGCGCGCACACGGTCGGGGTCCTCACGGAGCAGGCGAAGGTCAATCACGCGGTCAAGGCTACCGGTGTGCGGTGACGAGTCTCGACTCACTATTGCCGATCGCGGGTTGCGTTTTTCCGTTATGCGGAAATTGGGCCTTTTTGTAATCCCTCCAGCCCCTCCCTGATGCGAGCCCACGAGGGTGAGGTGGGTTGACTCCTGGTCGGCCGAATTTCCTTGTGGTGACCCAGACTTGAGTAGCCGGACGCAGTCGACTGTCCACAGGAGGTGCTTGATCCGGAAAGTTATCCACAGGCTGTGCGCAAGATCTGTGGACTCACCTCAATGTCCCGCCTTCAATGCCCGAAGGCGGTTGTTCAAACCCCCACTGGCCCCACTTTCGAGTGGAAACCGGGCGTCCGGCGTCACTCTGGAGTATGGAGAGCGAGAAACAGGTGGACGAGGGGTTGCCTGGAGGTCTGTGCATGGAGTGGGGGCCGTAAGGGGACATGTCGACTGAATCCCGTTTCGTTGTCGACTTGTCCCCAGGTCAAGAAGCAGACCTGTGGATAACTTCTGTGGATAACGCGAATCGGCTGGTGCGGCTGGTGTGACTGGCCGGCCGGCCGATTCCGGCCCCGTCAGAACCGGCCGTCCTGGCAGCGCGTCACCCAGTCCGCCGCCGCGACGAACGCCTCGTCCGAGGTGCCCGGCCGCAGTGCGCCCACGTCCGCCGGCTCGACCTCCGCGCGCGGGTACGAACCCAGGTAGCGCACCTGGAGGCAGGTCCGCTTCAGACCCATCAGGGCATCGGCCACCCGGCGGTCGGAGATGTGCCCCTCGGCGTCGATGCAGAAGCAGTAGTTGCCGATGCCTGCACCGGTGGGCCGGGACTGCAGCAGCATCAGGTTGACGCCCCGGGTGGCGAACTCGCCCAGGAGGTCGCGCAGGCCACCGGGGTGGTCGTCGCGCTGCCAGAGCACGATGGAGGTCTTGTCCGCGCCGGTCGGCGCCGCGGGCCGGGAGGGGCGGCCGACCAGCACGAAGCGCGTCTGGGCGTTCTCCGCGTCATGGATGTCGGCCTCCAGGACCTCCAGGCCGTAACGGGCCGCGGCGAACTCGCCGGCGAACGCGGCGTCGTATCGGCCCTCCTGGACCAGGCGGGCACCGTCCGCGTTGGAGGCGGCCGACTCCCAAGCGACGTCCGGGAGGTGTTTCCTGATCCAGTTGCGTACCTGGGGCTGGGCGGCGGGGTGGGCGGTGACCGTCTTGATGTCCGACAGCTTGGTGCCGGGGCGGACCAGCAGCGCGAAGGTGATGGACAGCAGCACTTCGCGGTAGATCATCAGCGGCTGGCCGGCGACCAGCTCGTCGAGGGTGGTGGTGATGCCGCCCTCGACGGAGTTCTCGATCGGCACGAACGCGGCCTCGGCCTCGCCGGTGCGCACGGCGTCGAGCGCGGACTGGACGGACACGTACGGGATCAGTTCCCGGGTCGCCGTCTCCGGAAGCGTGCGCAGGGCGACTTCGGTGAAGGTGCCTTCAGGGCCGAGATACGCGTAACTGGCTGGCATGTACTCACCCTAATGGGCCTGGGCAGACCCGGCCCACGTCTCAGGGGCAACCCGCTCCCGAGGGGTGACGGCCGGTCGGTTTCACCCCTCCAGCAGCCGCTGACCCACGTATTCTCCCTCCGCGGCGCCGCCGGGCACCGCGAAAAGACCACTCGCCTCGTGCCGGATGAACTGCGACAGCGCGTCCCCACGGTCCAGCTTGCGCTGCACCGGCACGAAGCCCCGCAGCGGATCGGCCTGCCAGCAGATGAAGAGCAGGCCCGCGTCGGGGACACCGTCCGCGTCGAAACCGTCGTGGTACGAGAAGGGGCGCCGGACCATGGCCGCGCCGCCGTTCTGGTCGGGGCGGGTGATGCGGGCGTGGGCGTTGATCGGGACGATCAGGTTCCCGTCCTTGCCCGTCTTCTCCAGATCCATCTCGGTCGTCTCGGTGCCTCCGGACAATGGCGCGCCGTCGGACTTCCGGCGTCCGATGACGTCCTCCTGCGCTCTGGTGGGGAGTTTTTCCCAGTCGTCGAGGAGCATGCGGATGCGGCGTATGACGGCGTAGGAGCCGTTCGCCATCCACGCCGGCCCGTTCTGGTACTCCTCGTTCGTCCCGGGGGCGTGGGGGTCCTCGGGGCTCTCGGGGTTCTTCTCGGGGACGAAGATCCGCTGATCGAAGTCGGCGTCGGCCGGCTTCGGGTTGCGGGTGCCGTCGACCTGGCCCATGAGGTTGCGGGTGGTCATGGGGTGGGCGGTGGCGCCCGGCGCGCGGTTGAAGCCGTTCATCTGCCAGCGGACGCGGGCGGCCGATCCCGCGTCCTGCTGGATCGCGCGGAGGGCGTGGAAGGCGACCAGGGCGTCGTCGGCGCCGATCTGCACCCACAGGTCGCCGTTGCTGCGCTTCTTGTCGAGGTGGTCGGAGGAGAAGTCCGGCAGCGGGTCGAGGGAGACCGGGCGCTGGCCTTCCAGACCGGTCCGGCCGAAGAAGCTGTGCCCGAACCCGAAGGTGACGGTCAGTGAGGAAGGCCCCGCGTCCCGGGCCACGCTCGTGTCACGGTCCCGGGCGGGTTCCCCCGCCATCAGTCGCCGGGCGGTATCGGACCAGCGGCGCAGCAGTGCGGTGGCCTCCTTGCGGCCGGCGCCCGCTGCCAGGTCGAAGGCGACGAGGTGGCCACGGGACTGCACGGGGGTGGTGATGCCGGGCTGATGTTTCCCGTGAAACATCACCTGCTCGCTGCCCAGTGTGGTGAGCGGTGTGGCCGCGGACGTGGGTGCGGCGGCGTACCCCGCGGCACCGCCCGCCGCCCCGAGTACGAGCCCGGTGGCACCGGCGGTGCCGAGCAGTCGCCGCCGGGAGATGCCCTCGCGGGCGGTGGTGTCCGTGGGGTCGTGGGAGTCGGCTCCGCCGGGCGGCCCGTGGGTCTCCTCGGGCGTACGGGCCTCCGGGATGGACTGGTCAGACATGGTGCGGTTCAGCCGATCTGCGCGTTCTTGGAGACGGTCACCTGGTCGATGTCGGAGGTCCGTACGGTCACGGCGACCTCCCAGTCGCCGGCCATCGGGACCTGTACCCCGCTCGCCGACCAGTGCCCGGTGGTGATGTGGTCGGGGACGACGGGCAGTGGCCCGATGTCCTTGGCCTTCAGGGTGAAGGCGACCTTCACCTCGGGGATGTCGAAGGCGTTTCCGTTCGGGTCCTCGACGTAGAGGTGCATGTCGTTGGCGCCCACCCGCGCGGGGTCGAGTTCGACCCGCACGACGCCCTTGCCGTTCTGGCCGCCGGTGTCGAAGGGCATGTCCAGGGTGACCGCCCCGGTGGAGGGGGCGGACGTGGAGGCGGTGGACGAGTTGGCGGCCTTGGCCTCCTCCTCGGTGCGGCCCGGCTCCGTCTGGGTCAGGACGGTGGTGACGGCGAGCAGGACGACGGCGATGCCCGCCTCGGTGAGCACGGAGCGGCGCAGGCCGAAGCGGTGGGGGTCGGCGTCCCGTTGCCGTTTCTGCCGGGCGGCGTCCACGGCCGCACGCTGCCGGGCGAGCTGGGCGGCCCGCCGGGAGGTGCCTGAGCTGTCCGGCCCACCCGCACCGGATGCGCCTTCGGAGTCCTTCGCAGTCCCGCTCGTCTCCCCGGGGGCGGCCCCGGTCGTCTTCCCGGACGCGGTCCCGGACGTCTTCCCGGCGGTCTTCGCCTTCTCGGTCGTAGGGACGGTGGACGCCCCGGCCTGCTCCTTCTCCCGTTGACGGGCGATGGCGGGCACAGCCTCCGCCAGTTGTGCCGTCCATCGTCGAGAGAGGTAGGCGATGCCGACCAGCACCGCCACGAGCCCGATCTTGGCGAGGAGCAGTTGTCCGTACCGGGTGTCGGTGAAGGCCGTCCAGGAGCCGAGCTGACGCCAGGACTGGTAGGTGCCGGTCACGACGAGCGCGACCACGCTGCCGAAGGCGATCCTCGAGAACCGCCGTACGGCGAGGGCGGGGACCGGTGTGTCCGCGGGCGCCCGGTACAGAGCGACGAGCAGGGCGGTGAGCCCGCCGAGCCAGGCGGCCACGGCGAGCAGGTGGACGACGTCGACCGGCATGGCGATACCGGTATGGAGGCCGACGGACGCGTGCTCGGACATCGCCCAGGTCGCCGCGAGTCCGGCTGCTACGACGGCTCCGCCGACGGCGAGTCCGAAGGTGAGGTCCCGCTTCTCCTCGTCCTCCCGCTGGTCATGGGCGCCGAAGAGGACGGCGACGAAGAGCGCTGCCGCCGCGAGCAGCAGCAGCCGGGAGACCAGTGCGGCGCCGGTCTTGGTCTGCAGCACCTCGCTGAGCAGGTCGAGGTCGAAGACGTCGCCGAGCTTTCCGGAACTGGTGTAGGAACCGCGCAGCAGAAGCAGCAGCAGGGTGGCGCCGGTCAGCCCGAGCCATCCTGAGACGACGAGCCGCTGTACGGCCCGTACTCCGGAGCCGCGCGGCCAGCAGGCGAGGACGAAGGCGGCGCCACCCACCAGCACGGTGAACCCGGCGTACGACACGTACCGCCCGAGCCCGTACAGCCAGCCGACGGCACCGCCGCCCGCTGCCGTGCCGGAAACGGAGACAGAGGTCTCGGACGGGGCGCCGATGGAGAAGGTGTAGGCGCCGGCGACGGGGTGGCTGTCGGCGGACACGACCTGGTAGGTCACCGTGTACGTGCCGTCGGGCAGCCCGGTGTGCAGTTTCACGGAGTACGTCGTGCCGCCCGCGCCGGACGGCTTGCCGTCGTCGACACGCTTGCCCTTGGGGTCGAGGACGCGCAGCGAGTCGTCGCCCATGGAGACGGACTCGGAGAAGGTGAGCGACACCTGGGCCGGAGCCTTGTCGACCACCGCCCCCTGCCGGGGGTCGCTGCCGGTCAGCGCGGCGTGCGCGGAGGCCGGCCCCGCGCCGGCGAGCAGCGCGCAGGCCGCGGCCAGAAGCAGCAGCACCAGGGTCCGGACGCGCGGGGCGATGGTCTGCGTCAAGGTGGTCCCTCCCTCAGTGTCCGGAGTGTTCCGAGTTCTCGGTCGGCCGGTACGTGGCCGCCTTCACGGGCAGCTTGACCGTGACGGGGTCGGAGTGGGCGAAGTGCAATTCGACGGGGACCGTCTGTCCCTGCTCGAGCCGCTGCTCCAGCTTCTCGAACATCAGGTGGTTGCCGCCGCTTTCGAGCACGAGCCTGCCGTGGGCGGGGATCGGGAGGCGGTCGACCTCCTTCATGGTCCCGTCGACGGTTTCGTGCACGGTGACGTCGCCGGACTCGCTCGTGACGGAGGTGAGTTCGTCCTCGGCGTCGCCCTTGTTGGTGATGGTGAGGAAACCCGCCGCCATCGAGTCGGAGACGGGTTGCGGTATGTAGGCGGCGTCGACGGAGAGTTCGGCACCGGAGGCGGAGGACCCGGAGCCGGAGTCCGAGTCTCCGCAGCCCGCCAGGACCAGGGCGCCGATCACTGACACGGCGGCGAGAGCGGGGCGGCTGCTCACGGGTTCTCTCCCTTGAGGAGCTTGGGGAGGTCCTTGGTGTAGTCCTGGACGGTGGCGTCCTCGCCATAGAGGACGTAGCCCGCGTCGGACTTCGGGGAGAAGGCGACGACCTGGGTGCCGTGCGCCGAGATGATCTTGCCGTTCTTGTCCTTGGTCGGCGGGTCGATGGAGATGCCGAGGGTGCGGGCGCCGGCCTGGACGGTGTCGAAGTCGCCGGTCAGGCCGACGATCTGGGGGTCGATGCCCTTGAGCCACTTGCCGAGCGCGGCCGGGGTGTCCCGTTCCGGGTCGGTGCTGACGAACACGACGCGGAGCTTGTCCTGCTCGGCCTGGGACAGCTGCTTCTTGGCCACGGCGATGTTGTTCATGGTCAGGGGGCAGACGTCGGGGCAGTGGGTGTAGCCGAAGTAGATCAGGGTGGGCTTGCCGGCGGTCTGCTCGCGGAGGTCGTACTCCTCGCCCCGGGTGTCGGTGAGGACCAGGTCGGGCTTCTCGAACGGTTTGTCCAGGACGGTGGCGGCCTGCTGGCTGCTGTCCTCGGAGACCATCGTGACGGGCTTGTCGCTGTCGGCGCCGCTGCCGCACGCGGACAGGGTCAGGGAGGCGGCGGCGAGCAGTGCGGCCGCGGCGAACGTCTTCTTGCGCATAGAAAAATGTCCCAGATGTGAGGTGCTCCGGTGCGCGCCGGGGTCCGTCGGACCGA
>NZ_BAABCQ010000185.1:0-14728 GCF_039539045.1 Streptomyces marokkonensis | reverse complement strand
TGCGGAAACGCCACGCCGAAGATCGAGTTCGGGCCGTTAACCTCCGCGTGGTCGGGCAGACTCGAAGGAAGCCCGAAGCAAACCTCCCGGAAAGAGGGTGGATCGCGTGGACCGCTGCATCGTCCTGGTGGACGCCGGGTATCTGCTGGGGGCCGCCGCCAGTCTCCTCGCCGGAGAGCCGTCGCGCTCACGCATCACCGTCGATCACGCCGCCCTCATCCAGGGTCTCCGCGATCGCGCCGAGTCCGACACGCAGCAGCCCCTGCTGCGCATCTACTGGTTCGACGGCGCCCCCGACCGCGTCCCGCAGCCCGAACACCGCCGGTTGCGCGTGATGCCCCGGGTCACCGTCCGGCTCGGCGCCCTCACCCGCAGCGACGGACGCTGGGCGCAGAAGGGCGTGGACGCCGCCATGCACGCCGAACTGACCGAGCTGGCCCGCAACCGCGCCTGCTCCGACGTCGTCCTGGTGACCGGCGACGGCGACCTGCTGCCCGGCATGATGGCCGCGAAGGAGCACGGTGTCGCCGTCCACCTGTGGGCCGTGCAGGCCGCCGACGGCGACTACAACCAGTCCGAGGACCTGGTCGCCGAGGCCGACGAACGGCGCGTCCTGGATCGCACGTGGATCACCAGGGCCGTACGCGCCAAGGAGCTCGGCGGGATCTGCGCGCCGCCGCCCGTGCCCCGCCCCGAGATCGCCGCGATCCTCTCCGCGCCGCTGCCCGAGTCCGCTCTGTCCGCCGCCGCCGAACGGCGGCCCGCCCAGGAGCCGGAGCACCCCACCACGACAGGCGCCCCGCGCAACGGCACCGAGGAGCGCGTACCGCCCGCCAAGGGCGTCCCCACCCCCAAGGACCTCGCCGCCCTGCGCGCGCCCGGAGCCGCCCACCCCGCGCCGCACCCGCCGACCGCCACCCTGCGCTGGTCCTCGGACAAGGGCTGGGTCGACCGGTCCGGCGCCGAGCCGCCCGAGGCCGTCTCACTGCCGACGTTGGCCCAGCTCACCACCGCCGAGCAGCGTTGGGCCGACCGCGAGGAGGACATCACCACGGTCGGCGGCGACCCGTACGAGGTCGGGCAGGTCTTCGCCCGCCGCTGGCTGGAGCGCCTCGGCGACCACGGCCACCTGCAGAAGCTCTCCGGGATGTACCCCCGCATCCCGCACCGCGTCGACGGTGAGCTGCTGCGGTACGCGGCCCGCTTCGGACTGCTGGCCCACAAGGACGACCAGATCGACGAGCACGACCGGTACGCGATCCGGGCCGGATTCTGGCGGGAGATCGACGTCCGGACGGCGACCGAGCGCACCCCCGCGGTGGAGTGACACTCTCCGGCGTTCCTCCGGCTCCCCCCGGCTGCTCTCCTTCGGCTTCTCTCCCCGCCTTCGGCCTCCCTCCGGCGCTCCTTCGGCCTCCCTCCGGCGTTCCCCGGCCGAATCGACACTTATGGGCGGACCCGAGGGCGGGGCGGAGGGGCGGACCCCGTACTCTCGTCCCTTGTGAGTACGCGCGCGGCACAGGCACTTCGACCCGGTGACGATGCCGTGTGCGTGGTGCGCGGACTGACCAAGACCTATCCGCCGGTACGCGGCAGGCGCGGCGTACCGGCCACCCCCGAGGTGCGGGCCACCGACGACGTGACCCTGGAGATTTGCCGCGGCGAGATCTTCGGACTGCTCGGACCGAACGGCGCCGGCAAGTCCACCCTCGTACGCCAGCTCACCGGGCTGATGCGCCCCGACCGCGGCAGCGTGGAGATCCTCGGGCACGACATCGTGCGTCACCCGGAGCGGGCCGCGCGGATCCTCGCCTACCTCGGGCAGGAGTCCAGCGCCCTGGACGACCTGACCGTCTCCCTCGCCGCCGAGACCACCGGACGGCTGCGAGGCCTGGAGGTGCGGCAGGCCCGCGCCGAACGGGACGCCGTCCTCGACGAGCTGGGCCTGACTCCGCTCGCCGCCCGCCCGATCAAGAAGCTCTCCGGCGGGCAGCGCCGCCTGGCCTGCTTCGCCGCCGCGCTGGTGGGGGAGCGCTCGCTGCTCGTCCTGGACGAGCCGACCACCGGTATGGACCCGGTGGCCCGGCGCGCCGTGTGGGGGGCCGTCGACCGGCGGCGCGCCGAGAGCGGCGCCACCGTGCTGCTCGTCACCCACAACGTCATCGAGGCCGAGACCGTGATGGACCGGGTCGCCGTCCTCGACCGGGGTCGTGTGATCGCCTGCGACACGCCCTCCGGGCTCAAGGAGAAGGTCGCCGGAGAGGTCCGCGTCGACCTGGTGTGGCGCGAGACGGCGCCACTGCACGTCCCGGAGGTCGCCGCCCTGCGCGACCGCGTCACCGAGTCGGGCCGCCGCTGGACGCTGCGGCTCGCCCCGGAGGAGGCCCGCGCCGTTGTCGCCACCGTCACCGGCGGCGCCGCCTTCGCCGCCCTGGACGACTTCACCCTCGCCACGCCCAGCCTGGAGGATGTCTACCTGGCGCTGGGCGGTGCCGCGCGACAGGGCCTGGTGAGGGCTTGAGTCCGCGAACGGTGAGCACACCGGCCGCCGCATCCGTACCCGTCAGGGCGACCGCTTCGAACGACCCGACCGAAGGGGAGCAGCGCGACGTGAGTGTCGTACCCGCCGATGTCCTGCCGGGCGGCGCCCTGGCCGCCGAGAAGCAGGGCGCCACCGGCGCGGCCGAACTCGGGCCCAAGGCACGGCTGTGGCCCTCCCTGGTGGCCGTCTACCGGGCTCAGCTCTCCAGGGCGCGGGTCGCGCGCATCCCGCTGCTGTTCGTGGCCACCTTCCAGTCGGTCGGGATCATGATCCTGATGCGCGGGGTCGTGGACGGCGGTGGCGAGGCGCAGGCCGTGGTCGCCGGCTCGGCGGTCCTCGTCGTGGCCTTCGTCGCGCTGAACCTCCTCGCGCAGTACTTCGGTCAGCTGCGCGCGAGCGGCGGCCTCGACCACTACGCGACGTTGCCGGTGCCGCCCGCCGCGGTGGTACTGGGCGCGGCGGGCGCGTACGCGTCCTTCACCGTGCCGGGGACCGTGGTGACGGCGGTGTTCGGCTGCCTGCTGTTCGGGCTGCCGATGACGCACCTGTGGGTGCTGGTGGCCGTGATCCCTCTGGCGGGCGCCGCGCTCGCCGGGCTGGGCGCGGCGCTGGGCCTGCTCGCGCCCCGGCCGGAGTTCGCCACGCTCCTCGGTCAGCTGGGCATGTCGGCGGCGCTGCTGCTGGGCGTGCTGCCGGCCGAGCGGATGCCGGAGGCGGTCCGCCTGGCACGGGACCTGCTGCCCTCCACATACGGCGTGGAGGCCTTCGCGCGTACGTTCGGTGAGCGGCCCGACTGGGCCTACGTCCTCGGTGACCTCGCGGTGTGCGCCGTGGTCGGCGTGATCTCGCTGGCCGTGGCGACCTGGGCGTACCGCCGGGCCGCCGTCCGGTGACGCGCCGCACAGTCGGGTTTGGCACGATGGCGGGGTGACCGCACCTCTGACTCCGCCACCGCCACCGAACGAACGCTCCTCGTATCAGGGCGGGCCGGTGCCACCGCCCGTCGGTGCGCACGCGATGGGCACGGCGTACGGCGCCCCGGACGACCACCACGGCGAACAGGACGGCCCCGGGATGCTGACCGAAGTGCGTCAGGCCGCCGTGACCGCGGTGGCGGTGACGCTCTCCGGTGCGCTGCTCGGCGTGCTGTGGTGGCAGCTGGCTCCCAGCGTGCCGCTGGTCGGCGGCGTGCTGGGGGACGGTTGGACGGTCGTCCCGAAGAACCCCGAGGGCGAACGGGTGATCGGCGTCGACGGCGTGTTCACACTCCTCGCGCTCGCGTTCGGCGCACTCAGCGCGGTGGTCGTCTTCCTGCTTCGGCGGCGTGGCGGTGTGCCGCTGGTGGTGGCGCTGGGCGTCGGCGGACTGCTCGGGTCGCTGCTGGCGTGGCGGGTCGGGGTGTGGTTGGGCCCCGCACAGGACGTGATCGCCCACGCGAAGGACGTCGGCCAGGGGGTGACGTTCTCCGCACCGCTGAAGCTGAGCGCGAAGGGGGCTCTGCTGGCGTGGTCGGTGACGGGGCTGGTGGTGCATCTGGGGCTGACGGGGTTGTTCGGGCCCCGGGATCCGGAGCCCGAGCCGTGGACGCGGCCGCAGCAGCATCCGCCGGGGCCGCACGGTGAGAAGGCGGCGTAGGTTCTGCTGCCTGCTGCCTGCTGCCTGCTGCCTGCTGCCTGCTGCCTGCCTGCCCGTCCGGCGGCGCGGTTGCCCGCAGCCGATCGACTAGGCGGGGCGGCGGCCGTGGTTCGCCTTGCCTTTTCTGACGCGCCACCTGCGTTTGCGTGTTCGCTTCGACATGTCCTGTCTCATTAGCCGAGAACAGGGCGTCCGTCGAGGGGTCACGCGCGGCCGACGGGTGCGAGGACCGCGTCGGTCAGCTTGGTCAGGTCCTCGGGGGAGAGTTCGACCTCCAGGCCGCGGCGGCCCGCCGAGACGCAGATCGTGGCGTGATCCGAGGCCGACGCGTCCAGGACCGTCGGGAGCCTCTTGCGCTGGCCCAGGGGAGAGATGCCGCCCCGCACGTAGCCCGTGGTGCGCTCGGCCAGTGCCGGGTCGGCCATCGCCGCGCGCTTGCCGCCCACCGCGGCGGCCAGCGCCTTGAGGTCCAGCCGGCCCGCCACCGGCACCACGGCGACCGTCAGCCCGCCGTCGACGTCCGCCACCAGCGTCTTGAAGACCCGCTCCGGCGAGACACCCATCGCCTCGGCCGCCTCCTCGCCGTAGGACGGGTGAGAGGGATCGTGCTCGTACGAGTGGACCGTGTACGCCACGCCGGCGGCCGCGAGCGCCACCGTCGCCGGGGTGCCACCGGGGTGCTGCTGCTTTCTGGACTTCTTCGCCATGGGGCCGGTACCTCAGTTGAGACTCGTGGGACCGCGCGTCAGGTCCGCAGCCGGCAACGACGGCAGCGTACGGAGGACGGCCGTCTCGGAGCGAAGGAGTTTCAGCTCGTCCCTCAGGCGCGAGGCGGTGTCCGGAGCCTGGAGCAGACGCTGCTTCGTCGGTGTGTCCAGCATCATCGCGGCGGCGACGAGGTAGGAGACCACGCCCGGTTCGTCCGGCAGTTCGGCGCCGGTCGCCAGCGACCGCTCGCGTGCCCCCGCCAGCCGCTTCTGGTACTGCCGGAAGGACCGCAGGACCCCTTCGGCCAGCGCGCCCGCCTCGTCGCCGTCGTCCTCGGGCAGCGGTTCCAGCTCGGCCGTCAGGAAGGGACCCGAGGCCTCCACCGAGAGCAGTCGCATCCGGGTCGTGCCGGTGGCCAGCACCTCGAAGGTGCCGTCGGCCCGCTCGCGGATCGTCGCCGCGTCGGCGACGCAGCCCACCTTGTGGAACGCCTTGACCGGGTCGGGCCCGAACCCGGCCGCCGGTCCGCCCTCGAGCGTCGTCGTCGGATCGGGCAGGCCGGGCGCGCTCCGGGCCACCTCGTAGCCGTCACGGATCGCCACGACGGCGAACCGGCGCGGTTCGTCCTCGGGAGTCTTCAGCAACTCGCGCATCATGGCGCGATAGCGCTCCTCGAAGATGTTGAGCGGGAGCACCAGTCCCGGAAACAGGACCGAGTTCAGGGGGAAGAGGGGGAGCCGGACGGTGGTCACGACCCAGAAGCCTAATGGTCGCCGGAGCGGACGCGACCGCCGTGCCCACTTCGTGGATGACCCGGACCTGCCGTCGCCCTCGCGGAGGCCACCGCGGCACGGACGTCGGCGCGCACCTGGAGGAAGCGGCCGAGCGGGTCGTCCGCGGCCCGGTCCCCGTCCCGCCCCCAGGGGAAGGACGTGACGTACGGGCCGGTCAGACGCAGTTGTTCCGCCGCGTCCTGGTGGCGTTCCAGGCGCACCAGGACGTACGCCAGGAGGTTCCGCAGCTCCGCCGGCCAGGGGTCGGCCGCCGGGCGGGCGGCGGAGAGGGCGATCGCACGGTCGGCGGCCGCGTCCAGGCGTGCGCGGTGCACCCCCGCCGCGTCGCCGCCGATGCCGGTGCCGCCGCTGTCGTCGCCGCTCGTGGTCAGGCAGATGAAGGCCGCCCTCAGCGGCAACGTCCGTACGAGCGCGTCCTCGGGCGCGTCCTGCGCCGCCGTCTCGGCGAAGTCCAGGCACTCGCGGTGGGCGCCGGGCGAGGCGGCGGCCAGGTAGTCGAGGGCGGCGACATGGCAGCCGTAGTGGTGCGGGGAGCGGCGGACCGCCTGGGCCCACAGGCGCTCGAACTCGGGGTGTCCGGCGCGTGCGCCCCGAGCGGTGTCCAGCGCGGTCCGCCACGGCACCGGGTCGGGGCCGGCGGCCTCGGCGGCGGCCGTGACAGCGGGGACGATCTGGCGCAGGAGCTCCGTGCGGGCCGGCGAGTCCCAGTGGCGTTCCACCGTCAGCCGGGCGCCGACGAGCAGGGCGTCGGGGTCGTCAGGAGCGGTGGCGCGCCAGTCGTCGAGCCACTCGGAGCGTGAGCGCGCGAAGGCGGCCAGCCGGGTCGCGTAGCGGTCGCGGTGCTCCCACTCGGCGTTCTCGCGGGTGCCCGCGAGAAGGGCGGCCACGGGGGCGTACTCGCCGCGGGCCGCCGCGACCAGGGCGGGGGCGAGGTGGTCGTCGGGGACGTCGAGGAGGACGTCGTCGTCTTGGGCGGGCCGTGACGTCCGGGGGCGGGCGGCCCGGGCCGCCGTCCGGAGGAACGCGCGCAGCATGGCCAGTACGACGGCCGACGGTTCGTGATGGTTGTGCGGCTCGGCTCGCCTTCGGCCGTTCGTGTTTCCCCCCCGCACCACCGTACGGCTTTCGTCGTCGGGTGCGGGCGGTTCCGGGGAAGTCGTGCTTCTCTCAGCCGGGTGCCGGGTGCCGGGTGCCGGGTGCCGGGTGCCGGGTGGAGGCGTGCAGCCTCGGGTCGGGAGCGTGCAGCCTCGGGTCGGGAGCGGTGCTTCGCCGGGGCCTGGGGCCGCGGGTCCCCTGGTGGGGAGGTGGTGAGCCGAGGCGGGATCAGGCGGGTTCAGGTGGGATCGGGTGGTTTCGTGCGAGTTGAGGCGGGTTGAGGCGGGTTGAGGTGGTCAGTTCCGGCGGAGCAGCCGCGTCGCGCCCGCCGCGACCGTGGTCGCCAGGATCCAGCCCAGCAGGATCAGGGCCGTCGCCAGCCACTGCCAGCCGTCCCGCAGCTGCCAGAAGCCGGCCTGCCCCAGATCGATGACCGGCAGCAGCAGGTCGAGGGCGAAGAGGGCGGGGTTCCAGTCGGGATGCTCGCCGTTCTTCAGCGGCGGCGGGTCGGCGCGCGCGAAGGCGAACGAGCCGGCCGCCCACAGCACCGCCATCCACACCGCGGCCCGGCCCGGCCGGTAACCGTAGGCGACCGTCCAGTCCTGCGCGTACCCCACCAGCTTCGCGGCGATGGGCAGGCTCTCGCGGCGCCGGCGGTGCTTGGCGAGCAGCACCTCGCGGGCGTCCTCGTCCTCGCCGCCGGCCCGCAGCACCGCGGCGAGGCGCTCGTACGGCTCCGGGTTGTACTCGGCGGTCGCGGCGCCCACCCAGCGGAGCCGCTTCGCCAGCGGGAACGGCCCCCGCGGCACCAGGTTCTCGTAGGCGAAGCCGCCCATGTGCAGCCGTCCCGGCCCCGGCCAGCTGTCCGCCCGGTCCATCAGGTTGACCACCCGCGCCCCCGACAGCACCACCCGGCCGCGCGCCGGCCGCTCGCCGAGGAACCGCAGCTCGGGTGTCTGCACCCGGCGCAGCGACAGCTCCTGCTCGTCGGTGAAGGTGAACCGGGCGTGCTCGAAGTCGACGGCGTCGCCGAACCGCCCGTCGTCCAGCCGCATCCCGCCCTCGCACTCGAACCGCTGGATCCTGGTCCCCTGCGCCGGGGTCGTCCCCCGCAGCAGCGGACTGCCGAGCCCGGCCGGGGTCAGGTACAGCGTGCGCTCGACCGTCAGCTGCGGGGCGTTCAGCGCGTGCCGCGTGTACGGGTTGAGGAGCCGGGCGCCGCGCAGGCTCAGCGAGACGCCGACCTGGGCGCTGCGCAGGCTCACCTCGCCGTAGGACTCCAGCATCTCGGCCTGGAGGTCCTGTCCGACGCTCAGGCCGTCCGCGGCGATCGAGCGCCCGTTGCGGTCCCGGTGCACGATCGCCTGGTTGAGCAGCAGGTCGGTGCCTATCTGCGCGTCGGTGAGCCGGATGCCGGATCGGAACCGGCAGCGCGGCAGATGCAGATCGCCCTCGGTCTGCAACCGGGCCGCCTCCAGCCGCGGCACCGCGCAGTCCACCAGCCGTACGGTCGTGAAACGGGTCTCCGGCAGCAGGACCTCCCGCTCGAACCGGCAGCCCCGCAGCTCGACGTAGGGCACCACCGTGCCGCCCGCGAGGTCCATCGTGTCGCTGATCCGCACGCCCACGAGCTGCAGCGAGGACACCCGGCCCGCGAGCGCGGGCGGGCCGTCGAGAAGCAGCCAGCAGACGATGCGGGCCCGCACGGACCGCTCGGGCCCCCACGGATGCCCGCCGTGCGGGTCGTCGGCGAGCGCGTCACCGCTGCTCAGGTCGTACACGCTGCCGTTGCGGAAGGCCTGCCACATGCCGACCTCGGTGGCGGTCAGGTCGTCGGGCAGCTCTCCGTCACGATGGCCGGCCCCCTCGGTCACGGCGCTTCACTCCCTCCTCAACTACTCGTCGGTCGCTCACACTTCGTACAACCGTTCATGCCCACTGAGTGACACCTTGAACACTCTTAGTGAGTATGATCTCCCAGAGCTCCGGCGTGGCCCGCGCGGGCCCCTCGCGTTCTGTATCAGCCATTGATACGCGCGAACGGTGCCCGGCGCGGGTCTGAGAGAATTGGTTCCGTGATCTCCCGAATCGATCTGCGCGGCGACGCCCTCCCCGAGGGCCCCGCCCTGCGCGACCTGCTGCCCCGAGCCGACTTCGACGTCTCGGCCGCCCTGGAGAAGGTGCGTCCGATCTGCGAGGACGTGCATCATCGTGGCGACGCGGCGCTGATCGACTTCGCCGAGCGTTTCGACGGGGTCCGGCTCGACCGGGTGCGGGTTCCGGCCGCCGCGCTCACGCGCGCGCTGGACGAGCTGGATCCGGCCGTGCGTGCGGCGCTGGAGGAGTCCGTCCGCCGAGCCCGCCTCGTCCACCGCGCGCAGCGCCGCGAGACGCACACCACACAGGTCGTGCCCGGCGGCACCGTCACCGAGAAGTGGGTGCCGGTCGATCGCGTCGGCCTGTACGCCCCCGGCGGACGCTCGGTCTACCCGTCGTCCGTGATCATGAACGTCGTACCCGCGCAGGAGGCCGGCGTCGAGTCGATCGCGCTCGCCTCGCCGGCGCAGGCCGAGTTCGACGGCCTGCCGCATCCGACGATCCTCGCCGCGTGCGCCCTCCTCGGCGTCGACGAGGTCTACGCGGCCGGCGGCGCCACCGCCGTCGCGATGTTCGCGTACGGCACCGAGTCCTGCCCGCCCGCCAACATGGTCACCGGCCCCGGCAACATCTGGGTCGCCGCCGCGAAGCGCTATTTCACCGGGAAGATCGGCATCGATGCCGAGGCCGGCCCGACCGAGATCGCGGTCCTCGCCGACGCCACCGCCGACCCGGTGCACGTCGCCTCCGACCTGATCAGCCAGGCCGAGCACGACCCGCTGGCCGCAGCCGTCCTGGTCACCGACTCCGCCGAGCTCGCGGACGCGGTCGTCAAGGAGCTTGGGCCGCAGGTCGAGGCCACCAAGCACATCGACGACCGGGTCCTCCCGGCCCTGGGTGGCCGTCAGTCCGCGATCGTGCTCGTCGACGGCATCGACGAGGGCCTGCGCGTGGTCGACGCCTACGGCGCCGAGCACCTGGAGATCCAGACCGCCGACGCCGCCGCCGTCGCCGACCGGGTCAGGAACGCCGGCGCGGTCTTCGTCGGCCCCTGGTCCCCCGTCTCGCTCGGTGACTACGCGGCCGGGTCCAACCACGTCCTGCCCACCGGCGGCTGCGCCTGCCACTCCTCGGGCCTGTCGGTGCAGTCCTTCCTGCGCGGCGTCCACATCGTCGACTACACGCGCGACGCGCTCGCCGAGGTCGCGCACCACGTGGTGACGCTGGCGGAGGCGGAGGACCTGCCCGCGCACGGCGCGGCGGTCAAGGCACGTTTCCCTGGAGGCGCACCAGACGGGCACAGTGAGTGGAAGGTCCCGCAGAGCAAGTGACGTTCGGAATCGACGACCTCCCCGTACGGGACGAGCTGCGAGGCAAGTCCCCCTACGGCGCGCCCCAGCTGGACGTGCCCGTACGGCTGAACACCAACGAGAACCCCTACCCGCTGCCCGAGGCCCTGGTCGAGCGGATCACCGAGCGGGTCCGCGAGGCCGCCCGTGACCTCAACCGCTACCCGGACCGGGACGCGGTCGAGCTGCGCGCGAAGCTCGCGGAGTACCTGACGAAGACCTCCGGGTACGCCGTGGACACGCGGGACGTCTGGGCCGCCAACGGCTCCAACGAGGTCATCCAGCAGCTGCTGCAGACCTTCGGCGGGCCGGGCCGCACCGCGATCGGCTTCGAACCGTCGTACTCGATGCACGGCCTCATCGCGCGCGGCACCGGCACGGGCTGGATCTCCGGCCCCCGCCACGACGACTTCACCATCGACGTGCCCGCCGCCGAGAAGGCCGTCGCCGAGCACCGCCCGGACGTCGTATTCATCACCACCCCCAACAACCCCACCGGCACCGCGGTCCCCGCCGAGACGGTCCTCGCGCTGTACGACGCCGCGCAGGCCACCAAGCCGTCGATGGTCGTCGTGGACGAGGCCTACGTCGAGTTCAGCCACGGCGCCTCGCTGCTACCACTGCTGGCGGGCCGGCCGAACCTGGTGATCTCCCGCACGATGTCGAAGGCGTTCGGCGCGGCGGGCCTGCGCCTGGGCTACCTCGCCGCGCACCCGGCCGTCGTCGACGCCGTCCAGCTCGTACGGCTGCCGTACCACCTGTCGGCCGTCACCCAGGCGACCGCGCTGGCCGCCCTGGAACACACGGACACGCTGCTGAAGTACGTCGAGCAGCTGAAGACCGAGCGGGACCGGCTGGTCGCCGAACTGCGCGCGACCGGGTACGAAGTGACCGAGTCCGACGCGAACTTCGTCCAGTTCGGGCGGTTCGCCGACTCGCACGCAGTCTGGCAGAAGATTCTCGACCGGGGCGTCCTGGTCCGGGACAACGGCGTACCGGGATGGCTGCGGGTGACCACCGGCACCCCGGAGGAGAACGACGCGTTCCTGGACGCGGCCCGTGAAGTACAGCGTTGTGTGGGGGACACCCCCGCACCCCCTAAGGAGCAGGACGCATGAACCGCGTAGGGCGCGTGGAGCGCACCACCAAGGAGACCTCGGTCCTCGTCGAGATCGACCTCGACGGCACCGGCAAGACCGACATCGCCACCGGCGTCGGCTTCTACGACCACATGCTCGACCAGCTCGGCCGGCACGGTCTGTTCGACCTCACCGTGAAGACCGACGGCGACCTGCACATCGACTCCCACCACACCATCGAGGACACCGCCCTCGCGCTGGGCGCCGCCTTCAAGCAGGCCCTCGGCGACAAGGTGGGCATCTACCGCTTCGGCAACTGCACGGTCCCGCTGGACGAGTCCCTCGCCCAGGTCACCGTCGACCTGTCCGGCCGCCCCTACCTCGTGCACACCGAGCCCGAGAAGATGGCGCCGATGATCGGCGAGTACGACACGACGATGACCCGGCACATACTGGAGTCCTTCGTCGCCCAGGCGCAGATCGCGCTGCACGTGCACGTGCCGTACGGGCGCAACGCGCACCACATCGTGGAGTGCCAGTTCAAGGCGCTGGCACGGGCCCTGCGCTACGCCTCGGAGCGCGACCCGCGCGCGGCCGGCATCCTGCCTTCCACGAAGGGCGCGCTGTAACCCATGACCGGCACGTCCACCGTACTGATCGTCGTCGGCCTCTTCTTCCTCGGCGGCATCATCTCCTTCGCCAAGCAGCAGATGCCCAAGGGCCTGATCGTGCTGCTGTCCATCGGCGCCGCGATGTGTCTCTTCGCGGGCGTCCTGAGGCTGGAGGTCTGGAATTGACCCCGGTGAACTCCAAGCGGGTCGTCGTCTTCGACTACGGCTTCGGCAACGTCCGCTCCGCCGAACGCGCCCTCGCGCGCGCGGGAGCCGACGTCGAGATCACCCGTGACTACGACAAGGCCATGAACGCCGACGGCCTGCTGGTCCCCGGCGTCGGCGCCTTCGCCGCCTGCATGGACGGCCTCAGGGCCGCGCGCGGCGACTGGGTCGTCGACCGCAGGCTGTCGGGCGGGCGCCCGGTGATGGGCATCTGCGTCGGCATGCAGATCCTGTTCGCGCGCGGCATCGAGCACGACGTGGAGGCCGAGGGCCTGGACGAGTGGCCCGGCACCGTCGGACCGCTCCAGGCCGACATCGTCCCCCACATGGGCTGGAACACGGTCGAGGCACCGGCCGACTCCCAGCTCTTCGCCGGCCTGGACGCGGACGCCCGCTTCTACTTCGTGCACTCCTACGCCGTCCACGAGTGGACCCAGGAGTCGCACAACCCGCTGATCGCCGCTCCCAGGGTGACGTGGTCCACGCACGGCAAGCCCTTCGTGGCGGCCGTGGAGAACGGCGCCCTGTGGGCCACCCAGTTCCACCCCGAGAAGTCCGGCGACGCCGGAGCCCAGCTCCTCACCAACTGGATCGAGACCCTGTAGAGATGAGCCCGGTAGAGATGAGCAAGCTCGAACTCCTCCCCGCCGTCGACGTCCGCGACGGCCAGGCCGTCCGCCTCGTCCACGGCGAGTCCGGCACCGAGACGTCCTACGGCTCCCCTCTGGAGGCCGCCCTCGCCTGGCAGCGCTCCGGCGCCGAGTGGCTGCACCTCGTCGACCTGGACGCCGCGTTCGGCACCGGCGACAACCGCGAGCTCATCGCCGAGGTCGCCAAGGCCATGGACATCAAGGTGGAGCTGTCCGGCGGCATCCGCGACGACGCCACCCTCGCCGCGGCGCTCGCCACCGGCTGCACGCGCGTGAACCTCGGCACCGCCGCCCTGGAGACCCCCGAGTGGGTCGCCGAGGTCATCGCCGAGCACGGCGACAAGATCGCGGTCGGTCTCGACGTACGCGGCACGACCCTGCGCGGCCGGGGCTGGACCCGCGACGGCGGCGACCTCTACGAGACGCTGGCCCGCCTCGACAAGGAGGGCTGCGCCCGGTACGTCGTCACCGACATCGCCAAGGACGGCACCCTCCAGGGCCCCAACCTGGAGCTCCTGAAGAACGTCTGCACGGCCACCGACCGCCCGGTCGTGGCCTCGGGCGGCGTGTCGTCCCTGGACGACCTGCGCGCCATCGCCGGCCTCGTCCCGGCCGGTGTCGAGGGCGCCATCGTAGGGAAGGCCCTGTACGCGAAGGCATTCACCCTGGAAGAAGCCTTGGAGGCTGTGTCGCCATGACATCCGAAGCCGTACGGCGCGTGCAGAGCGGAAGTCCCTGGGAAGAGTCCTTCGGGTTCGCACGGGCCGTGGCGGCGGGTGATCGGGTCATCGTGGCGGGCACGACCGCCTTCAAGGGCGACCTGCTGTACGGCGACGGCGACCCGTACGAACAGACCAAGGTGGCCTTCGCCACCGCGGTCGAGGCGATCGGCGAGTTCGGGCTGGACATCGAGTCCGTGATCCGGACCCGTGTGTATCTGGCCCACTCCCGGGACGTCGACGAGGTGGGCCGCGCACACAAGGAGCTGTTCGACGCCGTACGCCCGGTCACGACCCTGCTGGTCGTGGAGGGCTTCATGGACTCCCGGGTCCTGGTGTCGGTGGAGCTGGAAGCATTCAGAGAGCAGTAAGAGGCATCGAAGGAGCCGTGGATTCATGACCCTGGCGGTCCGAGTCATCCCCTGCCTGGACGTGGACAACGGCCGGGTCGTCAAGGGCGTGAACTTCCAGAACCTGCGTGACGCGGGCGACCCCGTCGAGATGGCCAAGGTGTACGACACCGAGGGCGCCGACGAGCTGACGTTCCTGGACATCACCGCCTCGTCGGGCAACCGCGAGACGACGTACGACGTGGTGCGCCGCACCGCCGAGCAGGTGTTCATCCCGCTGACCGTGGGCGGCGGGGTGCGCACCGCCGACGACGTCGACAAGCTGCTGCGGGCCGGCGCGGACAAGGTGGGCGTGAACACGGCCGCCATCGCCCGCCCCGACCTGATCCGTGAGATCGCCGAGCGCTTCGGCCGCCAGGTCCTCGTCCTGTCGGTGGACGCGCGCCGCACCGAGGCCGGCACCTTCGAGGTGACCACCCACGGCGGCCGGCGCGGCACCGGCATCGACGCGGTGGAGTGGGCGCATCGCGCCGCCGAGCTGGGCGCGGGGGAGATCCTGCTGAACTCGATGGACGCGGACGGAACGAAGGACGGCTACGACCTGGAGATGATCGCGGCAGTCCGGGGGCACGTGACCGTCCCGGTCATCGCCTCCGGCGGCGCCGGCCGCCTCGCCGACTTCCCCCCGGCCGTCGGGGCGGGCGCGGACGCGGTGCTGGCGGCGTCCGTCTTCCACTTCGGTGACCTGCGGATCGACCAGGTGAAGGAGACGCTGCGGGGGGCGGGGCATCCCGTTCGCTAGTTCGAGATATTGCCCGTTGGTGGCGGCTGCTGGACCGCGCGTGACGCTCTGGGCCGAAGGCATGGCGGCCAG
>NZ_BAABCQ010000184.1:0-14896 GCF_039539045.1 Streptomyces marokkonensis | reverse complement strand
CCACGACCCACGTGGACCTGCCCACCTACCCCTTCCAACGCCGGCGCTACTGGCCCGAGGCCATGGCCCTCCCGGTCGCAGGCCCGGTGGACCCTGTGGACGCCCAGTTCTGGGAGGCCGTCGAGCAGGGCGATCTCGCGGCGCTGGCCGCGACGCTCGACCTGGAGAAGGTGCCGGGCTCCCCGCTGGGCGAGGTGCTTCCGGCCCTCTCGTCGTGGCGACGGCAGCGGCGCGACGCGGTCGCCGCCGACTCCTGGCGGTACCGCATCAGCTGGAAGCCGCTCGCCGAGAACACAGCGTCCCTGTGGGGGACGTGGCTCCTCGTAACGCCCGGGACCGAGGCGGGCCGTGACGCCGTCGAGGCCGTCGCGGAAGGGTTGCGCGGACAGGGAGCCGAGGTCGTGCGGTGTGTGCCGGGTGACGTGCTCGACCGCGCGACGCTGGCCGGGGAGCTGACCGAAGCGCTGGGCGACCGCACCGCCGTCAAGGGTGTCCTCTCGCTGTGCGCCCTGGACGAGGAGCCGGCCCCCGGGCTGCCGGAGACCACGGCCGGTCTGGTCGCCACGCTGGTCCTGACGCAGGCGCTGGGCGACGCGGACGTGACGGCGCCGCTGTGGTGCCTGACGCGGGGTGCGGTGTCCACGGGTCCCGCGGACGGTCCGCCGCGCCCGGCGCAGGCGCAGATGTGGGGTCTCGGCCGGGTGGCCGCACTCGAACACCCCGACCGATGGGGCGGGCTGATCGACCTGCCCGAGGTGCTCGACGGGCGCGCGGTGGCCCGGCTGGGCGCGCTGCTCGGCGTGGCCGGCGACGAGGACCAGCTGGCGGTGCGGTCGGCGGGGGTGTTTGCCCGGCGGCTGCTGCCCGCGCCGCCGACGGCATCGGGCCGGGCCTGGGAGCCGGAGGGTACGGTCCTGCTCACCGGCGGCACCGGGGCGATCGGCATGCGGGCGGCCCGCCGGCTCGGCGGCAGCGGCGCCGACCACATTGTCCTGATCGGCCGGCGCGGACTGCGGGCACCGGGTGCCGAGCGGCTGCGCGACGAGCTCGCGGAGACGGGCGTGCGGGTCACATCCGCCGCGTGCGACGTGGCTGATCGAGAAGAACTGACCGCATTGGTGAACAAGTTGACGGCCGACGGGGAGCGGATCACCGCGGTGCTGCACGCCGCGGGCGAGCTGGACGACGGGGTCGTCGACGCGCTGACACCCGAGCGTCTCGCCCACGCCCTGCGGGCCAAGGTCGCCGGTGCGCGCAACCTGCACGAGGCGACGCGGGAACTCGACCTGTCGGCGTTCGTACTGTTCTCCGGTGTCGCCGGCACGGTCGGCGGAGCGGGGCAGGGAGCCTTCGCCGCGGCCGGTGCCTACCTGGACGCGTTCGCCGAGCACCGCAGGGACCTGGGACTCGCCGCCACGTCCCTCGCGTGGGGCCCGTGGGCCGAGGGCGGTCCCGCCCTCGACGACGACACGTTCCTGGAGCGCGCGAGCCGGCGCGGACTGGCCGCGCTGCCGACCGGGTCCGCGCTCACGGCGCTGTGCCGGGCGGTGGCACAGGACGATCCCGCGCAGATGGTGGCGGACATCGCCTGGGACCGCTTCGGTCCCGCGCTCACGGCGGCACGGCCCAGCCCGCTGATCGGTGATGTGCCGCAGATGCGGGAGATCGTGCGGGCGGCCGAGCAGGCCGGGGGCACCGGCGCGGACGGCGCGGCGGAGTTCCGGCGTGCCGTGGCCGAGCTCTCGGACATGGAACTCGGCCAGATGCTCCTGGATTTGGTGCGCACCGAGGCGGCCGGGGCGCTGGGTTACACCGACGTCGAGGCCATCGGACCCAAGCGGCCCTTCCGGGACCTCGGCTTCGAGTCGCTGACCGCCGTGGAGCTGCGCAACCGGCTCAGCACCCGCACCGGCCTGCGGCTGCCGGTGACGCTGGCGTTCGACCACCCCACGCCGGTCATCCTCGCCGGCTTCCTCAAGAGCGAGGCGGGCCGCGACGCGGAGCCGCAGGCCGTGCCCGTCCTCGCGGAGCTCGACCGGCTCGAGGCGAGCCTCGCGACGCTTTCCGCGGACCGCACCGCGCGGCTCCGGATCACGGCACGGCTGAGGGACATCTTCGCCCGCTGGGAAGAGGATCCCGCGGGGGGCGACGGGGCCGCCGTCGCCGAGAAGTTGCAGTCGGCGTCGGCCGACGAGGTCCTGGCATTCATCGACAACGAACTCGGGGCCTCCTGATGCGACGGCACCGTACTTCGGTTCTATACAAAGGGGTTAGCGGTAATGGTGGCTGACGAAAAGCTCCTCGAGTACCTCAAGCGGGTGACAGCCGACCTCCACCAGACCCGGCAGCGTCTGCGCGAAGTGGAGTCCGAGGAGCAGCAGCCCATCGCGATCGTCGCGACGAGCTGCCGCTTCCCCGGCGGGATCGCGAGCCCCGAGGACCTGTGGCGGCTCGTCGCCGAGGACGGCGAGGCGATGTCGCCCTTCCCGGACGACCGCGGCTGGGACACCACGCGGCTCTACGACGCCGACCCCGACGCCGCGGGCACGTCCTATGTGAGGTCGGGCGGATTCCTCGACGGGGCCACGGAGTTCGATCCGGGCCTGTTCGGCATCAGCCCCCGCGAGGCGTTGTCGATGGACCCGCAGCAGCGGCTGCTCCTCGAGACGGCGTGGGAGGCGTTCGAGCGGGCGGGCATCGACCCGCTGTCGCTGTCGGGTGAGCGCGTCGGTGTGTTCGCCGGGTCCAGCGGCCAGGACTACGCGTCGCTGCTGCAGTTCTCGCCGGACAGCGTCGAGGGCTACGGTCTGACGGGTACGGCGGCCAGCGTGGTGTCGGGACGGCTCTCCTACACGTTCGGCCTGGAGGGCCCCGCCGTCACCGTCGACACCGCCTGTTCGTCATCGCTGGTCGCGCTGCACCTGGCCGCGCACGCGCTGCGGCAGGGCGAGTGCTCGCTGGCGCTGGCCGGCGGCGTGACGATCATGTCGACACCCGGTGCGTTCATCGAGTTCAGCCGGCAGCGCGGCCTGGCCACGGACGGCCGCTGCAAGGCCTTCGCGAAGGCTGCCGACGGCACGGGCTGGGCCGAGGGCGCGGGCCTGCTGCTCCTGGAGCGCCTCTCCGACGCGCGCCGCAACGGCCACCAGGTCCTCGCGGTCGTACGCGGTTCCGCGGTGAACCAGGACGGCGCGAGCAACGGTCTGACGGCCCCCAACGGGCCCTCGCAGCAGCGCGTCATCCAAGAGGCCCTGGCCAACGCCGGACTGTCCCCGGCGGACGTCGACGCGGTGGAGGCGCACGGTACGGGCACGACACTGGGCGACCCCATCGAGGCGCAGGCGCTGCTCGCGACATACGGGCAGAACCGGCCCGCTGACCGGCCGCTGCTGCTTGGCTCGGTCAAGTCCAACATCGGGCACACCCAGGCGGCCGCCGGCGTCGCGGGCATCATCAAGATGGTCGAGGCGATGCGGCACGGGACGCTGCCCCGCTCGCTGCACATCGACGAGCCCACCCCGCACGTCGACTGGACGGCCGGCGCGGTGCGGTTGCTGACCGAGCCGACGCCCTGGCCCGTCACGGACCGCCCGAAGCGGTTCGGTGTCTCCTCGCTCGGCATGAGCGGGACGAATGCCCACACGGTCATCGAGGAGGCGCCCGCCGCGGAGAACTCCGCCCCGCGGGAGACCGGCCCGGAGGCCGTGCTTCCCCTGCTGCCGTGGACGGTGTCGGGCAAGACCGAACAGGCCCTGCTGGAGCAAGCCGCGCAGGTCCTGTCGTACGCGGAGACCACCGACGCGAGCCCGCTGGACACGGCCTTCTCGCTCGCCACCAGCCGGGCGGCCCTCGACCACCGGGCCGCCGTCGTCGGCACGGATCGCGAGAGCCTGCTGCGCGGCCTGCGGGCGCTCGTCTCCGGGGAGCCGGCCGCGGGCGTGACCCGCGGCACCGCCCCGGAGAGCGGACTGCTCGGCTTCCTCTTCTCCGGGCAGGGCTCACAGCGCGCCCGCATGGGGCGTGAACTCCACGCCTTCCCGGTGTTCGCCGAGGCCTTCGACGCGGTCTGCGCCGAGCTGGACCGGCACCTCGACCAGCCCCTTCGCGAGGTGGTATTCGCCGGTGGCGACCTGCTGGATCAGACGCGGTTCACGCAGGCCGGTCTGTTCGCACTCGAAGTCGCGCTGTTCGAACTGGTGACGTCGTGGGGCGTGAAGCCCGACTACCTGCTGGGCCACTCCATCGGCGAGCTGTCGGCCGCGTACGTCGCCGGCGTGCTGTCACTCGAAGACGCTGCCGCTCTCGTGGCGGCCCGGGGCCGTCTGATGCAGGCGCTCCCGACGGACGGGGCGATGGTGTCGCTGCAGGCGGCAGAGGACGAGGTGCTGCCGCTGCTGGTCGAGGGCGTGTCCATCGCCGCTCTCAACGGCCCGCGAGCCACGGTTATTTCGGGCGACGAGGACGCAGTGCTCGAGATCGCCGCGCACTTCGAGGGCGAGGGGCGCAAGACCAAGCGTCTGCGGGTCAGTCACGCCTTCCACTCGCCGCACATGGACGCCATGCTCGAAGAGTTCGGGAAGTTCGCCGGAACCCTGAAGTTCCACGCGCCCGAACTGCCCATCGTCTCGAACGTGACCGGCGGCGTCATCGCCGCCCAGGAACTGGCCGACCCCGACTACTGGGTGCGCCACGTCCGTGCGGCCGTCCGCTTCCACGACGGCATCCGGGCGCTCGTCGGCCACGGCGTCACCGCGTTCCTGGAGATCGGCCCCGGCGGCGTACTGACCGCCCTGGGCCAGGACTGCCTGACGGACCTCGCCGCGGGGGCCGCGGAGCCCGCCTTCGTCCCCGCGCTGCGCACGGACAGGCCCGAGGGCCAGGCGCTCGTCACCGCCCTCACCGAACTGCACGTCCACGGCAGCGGCCCGGACTGGAAGGCCCTCTTCGAAGGCACCGGCGCACACGTGACCGCGCTGCCCACCTATGCCTTTCAGCGGGCCTCGTACTGGCCGAAGCTGCCCGCCGCCTGGGTCGGCGACGCCACCGCCATGGGGCTGCGCTCGGCCGAACACCCGCTGCTCAGCGCCGCGGTCGCCCTGGCCGGCGACGACGGCATGCTGTTCACCGGCAGGCTCTCCCTGCAGACCCACCCCTGGCTCGCCGACCACACCGTCCTCGGCACCGTCCTGCTGCCCGGCACCGCCTTCGTCGAGCTGGCCGTCCACGCCGGCGACCAACTCGGTTGCGGGCAGGTGGTGGAGCTCAACCTCGAGGCGCCGCTCATCCTGCCCGCCGAAGGCGGCATCGCCGTACAGATGAGCGTGGGCACCCCTGACGAGAACGGACATCGCGAGCTGTACGTCCACTCGCGGGCCGACGACGCACAGAGCGAGGAGGGCTGGATCCGCAACGCCGGCGGAGTGCTGGCCCCCGGCCAGGCCGCGGCACCCGACTGGAGCGACTTCACCACCTGGCCGCCCCCGGAGGCCGTCGAGATCCCCATGGACGACTTCTACGCCCGGCTCGACGCCGCCAACTACGGCTACGGGCCGGCCTTCCAGGGCCTGCGGTCGGTGTGGCGGCGCGGCGAGGAGGTCTTTGCGGAGGTACGCCTGCCGGAGGAACCGGCCGCCGAGGCCGACAGGTTCGGCCTGCACCCCGCCCTGTTCGACGCCGCGATGCACTCACGGGCCATGCTGGGATCCGGCGACGACACGGAGTCCGGCCAGGAGCGGCTGCCCTTCTCCTGGGCCGGGGTATCGCTGTACGCCGCGGGCGCCGCCGCGCTGCGGGTGCGGCTCACCCCGACCGGCAGCCACACGGTGTCGGTCGCGCTGGCCGACGACAACGGTGCGCCCGTCGCCTCCGTCGAGGGCACGGCGCTGCGCCCGGTCTCCGCCGAGCAGCTCGACGTCGCCCGCAGCGCCCACCACGATCGTCTCTTCCGCGTCGAGTGGCCGGTGCTCACGGAGACCGGCACGGCGCCGGACACCAGCGGCTGGGCAGTCCTCGGTGACACCGCCTTCGGGTTGCCCGCCAACCTGCGGTACCCGGACCTCGTCGAGCTCGGCGAGGCCGTCGAGGCAGGCGGGCCCGTGCCCGACGTCCTCTTCGTTCCCTGTGTGCCCGTACCCGGCACGGACACGGTCGAGTCGGCACACGGAGCCGCCGCCCGTGCCCTCGCGCTCTCGCAGATCCTCGTCGAGGACGACCGGTTCGCGTACACCCGCCTGGTCTTCATCACCCGTGGCGCGGTCGGCGCCACCGCCGCCGACGAGGTCGAGGGCGTTGCGCAGGCCACGGTATGGGGCCTGATCCGCTCGGCGCAATCGGAGAACCCCGGCCGGTTCACTCTCGTCGACCTCGACGGACTGCCCGCGTCGCACCGCGCGCTCCCGCAGGCCCTGGCCGCCGGCGAACCGCAGTGCGCCATCAGGGCGGGACAGGTGCGGGTGCCCCGGCTCGCCCGGGCGGCGACGCCCGAGACCCCCGCCGACGCACCGCTCCTCGGCAGGTCCGGCGGCACCGTCCTGATGACCGGTGCCACCGGCACGCTCGGCAAGCTGTTCGCCCGGCACCTGGTCACCGCGCACGGAGTCCAGCGGCTGCTGCTGGTCAGCAGGAGCGGCCCGCAGGCGCCGGGCGCGGCCGAACTGGAGGCCGAACTCACCGGCCTCGGTGCCACGGTGACCGTCGCGGCCTGCGACGTCGCCGACCGCGCCCGGCTCGGTGAGCTCCTCGCCGCCGTCCCTGCCGAGCATCCGCTGACCGCCGTCGTGCACGCTGCGGGCATCACCGACGACGGCGTGCTCAACGCGCTGACGCCGGCGCGCGTCACCGCGGTGCTGCGGCCCAAGGTGGACGCCGCGGTCGCGCTGCACGAACTCACCGAAGACCTGGACCTGTCCGCGTTCATCCTGTTCTCCTCGGTCGCCGCCACCCTCGGCGGCGCGGGACAGGGCAACTACGCCGCGGCCAACGTCTTCCTGGACTCCCTCGCCCAGCACCGCCGCGCCCGCGGCCTCGCCGCGACCTCGCTCGCCTGGGGCCTGTGGGCCGAGCGCAGCGGCATGGCCGCGGGCCTCGACGACACCCAGCTGAGCCGGATCGGCAGGTCCGGAGTCGGCTCGCTGGAGTCGGCAGACGGCCTGGCCCTGTTCGACGTCACACGCACCCTGGACGACGCGGTCCTGGTGCCCGCACCCCTGGACGTGTCCGGGCTGCGCGGCGCCACCACGGCCGACGCCGTGCCGCCCCTGCTGCGCGGCCTGGTGCGGCTGCCGGCGAGGCCCGCCGCGCACAGCGGCGGCTCCGGCGAGGAACCGCTCGCGCAGCGACTGGCGGGCCTTGACGAGGACGACCGCGCGGCAGCGGTCCTCGACCTGGTGCGGGCCCAGGCCGCCGCCGTCCTCGGCTACGCCGCACAGGACGAGATCGGCGCCGGACGCGCCTTCAGCGACCTGGGCTTCGACTCGCTCACCGCGATCGAGATGCGCAACCGCATGAACCTCGTCACCGGGCTGCGGCTGCCCTCCACCCTCGTCTTCGACTACCCGACCCCCGCCGCGCTCGCCGCGCACGTGGCCTCGCTCTTGGCGGGACCGGCCGCATCCGCGCAGATCCCCGGCCCGATCCGGGCCGTCGACAGTGACGAACCCATCGCCATCGTCGGCATGAGCTGCCGGCTGCCGGGGAACGTGGAGACCCCCGAGGACCTCTGGCGCCTGGTGGCCGACGGCGTGGACGCCATCACCGACGTACCCGCCGAGCGCGGCTGGGACATCGAGGGGCTCAGCGGCGGATTCCTCGCCGCCCCGGGCGACTTCGACCCCGCGTTCTTCGGGATATCGCCGCGAGAGGCGATCGCGATGGACCCGCAGCAGCGGCTGATGATGGAGTCCGCCTGGGAGGCCGTCGAGGCGGCGGGCATCGACCCGACCTCGTTGCGAGGCTCCCGCACCGGCGTCTTCGTGGGCTCCAGCGGCCAGGACTACACCGGCCTGCTCCAACAGGCGGAGGACGGCAACGCCGGGTACATCCTGACCGGCACCACCGCCAGCGTCATCTCCGGCCGCGTCTCCTACACGTTCGGACTCGAGGGCCCGGCGGTCACCGTCGACACCGCCTGCTCCTCGTCGCTGGTCGCGCTGCACCTGGCGGCCCAGGCGCTGCGGCAGGACGAGTGCTCGCTGGCGCTGACCGGCGGCGTCATGGTCATGGCCACCCCGGCCGGCTTCGCCGGGCTCAGCGGGCAGGGCGGCTTCGCCTCGGACGGGCGCTGCCGCGCCTTCGCCGAGTCCGCCGACGGCACCGGCTGGAGCGAGGGCGTCGGCGTGCTGCTCGTCGAGCGCCTGTCCGACGCCCGCGCCAACGGCCACCCGGTGCTCGCGGTGCTCCGCGGCTCGGCGATCAACCAGGACGGCGCGAGCAACGGCCTTACGGCACCGAACGGCCCGTCCCAGCAGCGTGTCATCCGCCAGGCCCTGGCCAACGCGGGGCTCGGCACCCCGGACGTCGACGTCGTCGAGGCGCACGGCACCGGCACCAAGCTCGGCGACCCCATCGAGGCCCAGGCCGTCCTCGCCACCTACGGCCAGGACCGCCCGGCCGCACGGCCGCTGCTGCTCGGTTCCATCAAGTCCAACATCGGCCACGCCCAGGCGGCCGCGGGCGTCACCGGGATCATCAAGATGGTCATGGCGATGCGGCACGGAACGGCGCCGCGCAGCCTCCACCTGGACGAGCCGACCTCCCACGTCGACTGGACGGCCGGCGCGGTGACGCCGCTCCAGGAAGCCGTGCCGTGGCCCGAGACCGGCAGGCCGCGCCGCGCTGCCGTGTCCTCCTTCGGCATCAGCGGCACCAACGCGCACGTCGTCCTCGAACAGGGCGACGACGCGGATACGGAGCCCGCCGCCGGCCCGGCGGCGGACGCACCGGCCACGGCCGCCGACGAGCCCCTCATCGGCACGCCCGCGCTGCCGTTCGTGCTGTCCGGCGGCTCCGCGGACGCCCTGCGCGACCAGGCCGCCCGGCTCCGCTCGCACCTGCTGGCCCACGAGGACGCAGCCCTCGCCGACGTCGGCTGGTCGCTGGCCACCGGCCGCGCCAGGCTCGCCCACCGGGCCGCGCTCGTCGCGGGCGACCGGGACGGGCTGCTGCACGGGCTCGCCGCCCTCGCGGACGGCACCGGAGCCCCCGGACTCGTCCAGGGCAGCGCCCCCGCGGAACCGCCCAAGGTCGTCTTCGCCTTCCCCGGCCAGGGCGCCCAGTGGGCGGGCATGGCCCTCGAACTCCTGGACTCCTCACCGGTGTTCGCCGAGCGACTGCGCGAGTGCGCGACGGCCCTTTCGGCGCACACCGACTGGTCGCTGCTCGACGTGCTGCGCGGCGCCCCCGGCGCACCGGGTTTCGACCGGGTCGACGTCGTACAGCCCGCGCTGTGGGCGGTGATGGTGTCGCTCGCCGAGCTGTGGCGGGCGGGCGGCGTCGCACCCGCGGCCGTTGTCGGCCACTCGCAGGGCGAGATCGCCGCCGCCTGCGTCGCCGGCGCGCTGTCCCTGGACGACGCCGCCCGCGTGGTGTCACTGCGCAGCAAGGCGATCCTGGACCTCTCCGGCCTCGGCGGCATGGCATCGGTGCCGGAACCCGTCGACCGGGTGCGGGAACGGATCGCCCGCTGGGACGGCAGGCTGTCCGTCGCGGCCGTCAACGGACCCTCGTCCGTCGTGATCTCCGGCGACACGGACGCACTGGACGACCTGCTCGCCACCTGCACCGCCGAGGGCGTGCGGGCCAAGCGGATCGACGTCGACTACGCCTCGCACAGCGCCCACGTGGAGCGGATCCACGAGCGGCTCGGCGAAGCCCTGTCCGGCATCACCCCCCGCGCCTCGGACGTGCCGCTGCACTCCACGGTGACCGGTGAACTTCTGGACACCACAGTCATGGACGCCGAGTACTGGTACCGCAACCTGCGCCAGACCGTCCGGCTCGAAGAGGCCACCCGCGGACTGCTCCGCTCCGGCCACTCGGTCTTCGTCGAGATCAGCCCCCACCCCGTCCTGGCCGTCGGACTCCAGGAGACCCTGGACGACGTACAGGCGCACGGCGCCGTCCTCGGCTCCCTGCGCCGCGAAGACGGGGGCCCCGCACGGTTCCTCACGTCGCTGGCCACCGCGTACGTCCACGGGGCCGGCCTCGACTGGACGGCCCTGTTCGCCGGACGCGACGCACGGCGGGTCGACCTGCCCACGTACGCCTTCCAGAACCGCCGTTACTGGCTGCCCATCAGGACCGGCGGCCCGGGCAACGCGGCCTCCATCGGGCTCGGCGCGACCGACCACCCGATGCTCGCCGCCGCGGTGACGCTCGCCGACACGGACAGCCATCTGCTCACCGGACAGCTGTCGGCGCAGACACAGCGCTGGACCGGCGACCACGTCGTCATGGAGACCATCCTGCTGCCGGGCACCGGCTTCGTGGAGATGGCCCTGCGCGCGGCCGAGCAGGTCGGCTGCGACCTCGTGGAGGAACTCACCCTGGAAGCCCCGCTGGTGCTGCCCGAACGGGGCGCCATCCAGGTGCAGCTCGTGGTGGGGGCGCCGGACGGTACCGGTCACCGCCCGCTGACCGTCCACTCCCGCCCCGCCGACTCCGCCGCGGAAGGCCCCGGCGAACGCCCCTGGCTACGGCACGCCACCGGAGTGCTCGCCATCAGCGACGGCACGCCGGACCCCGGCTTCGACTTCACGGCCTGGCCGCCCCCCGCGGCCACCGCGCTGGAGCTCGAAGGCGTCTACGAACAGGCCGCGCTGCTCGGCTTCGACTACGGTCCGATGTTCCAAGGACTGCGGTCCGCCTGGCAGTCGGGCGCGGACATCTACGCCGAGGTGGCCCTGCCCGAGGACAGCCGAGCCGAAGCCGCCGACTTCGGGCTGCACCCGGCCCTGTTCGACGCCGCCCTGCAGGCGATGGGCCTCGGCACCTTCGGCCCGGGGCAGGGGCGCGGCGAGGACGCGGGCAAGCCGCGGCTGCCGTTCGCTTGGCGCGGTGTGCGCGTGTACGCGACCGGAGCGTCCGTGCTGCGGGTGCGGCTCTCCCCGAGCGGCGCCAACGGCATCGCCTTCCAGGTGGCCGACGGCACAGGCGCCCCCGTGGCGACGGTCGATTCCCTGGACATGCGACCCGTCGACCCCCGGCAGCTCAAGACCGCGGGACACGGCGACCACGACTCGCTGTTCCGGCTGGAGTGGGCCGAGGCCCCCGCGGCCGCCGCGCCCACGGGCCTGCACTGGGCGGTCCTGGGCGCCGACTCCGCGCCCCTCAGCGCGGCGGGCGTACGCGCGGACACCCACCCGGACCTGCCCGCACTCCTCACGGAGGTCGAGAAGGGCGCCCCGCTGCCCGACACCGTGGTCGTCTCCCTCGACGCCCTCACCACAGGCGGCGCCGGGACGGTTGACCTGACGGGAGACATCGCGCGGGACGCGCACACGGTCGCCCGCGCCACGCTCGCCCTGCTCCAGCGCTGGCTGGCCGACGAACGCCTCACCGCCGCGCGGCTGGTGATCCGCACCTCGGGCGCGGTGGCCACCACCGCGGGCGAGACCGTCGACGGCCTGACCGCCGCGCCGGCCTGGGGTCTCGTCCGCTCGGCGCAGGCCGAACACCCCGGCCAGTTCGTCCTCGTGGACGCCGACGACAGCGAGGCTTCGTGGCAGGCCCTGCCCGCGGCGCTCACCCTGCCCGAGCCGCAGTTCGCCCTGCGTGACGGCACCGTGCTGGTGCCCCGCCTGGCCCGCACCGGACCGGCGGCCGACCCCGCGCCCGACACCGCCTTCGACGACCGAGGCACCGTGCTCATCACCGGTGGCACCGGCACCTTGGGCAGCTCCCTCGCCCGCCACCTCGTCGACCGGCACGGCGTACGACACCTGCTGCTCCTCAGCAGGCAGGGCGCCGCCGCCGACGGCGCCACCGAACTGCTTGCCGAACTGCGCGACGCGGGCGCCGACGCGCACGCCGTCGCCTGCGACACGGCGGACAGGGACCAACTGGCCCGCGTCCTGGAGGACATCGACGACGCGCACTCGCTGACCGCGGTGGTGCACGCGGCGGGCGTCCTCGACGACGGTGTCATCACCTCGCTCACCGACGAACGCCTCGACGCGGTGCTGCGCCCCAAGGTCGACGCCGCCGCGCACCTGCACGAGCTGACGCGGGACCGCGCGCTGAAGGCGTTCGTGATGTTCTCCTCGGCCGCGGGCACCCTCGGCAGCTCCGGCCAGGGCAACTACGCCGCGGCCAATGCCTTCCAGGACGCGCTCGCCCACCACCGCCACGCGGCCGGACTCCCGGCCACCACCCTCGCCTGGGGGTTCTGGGCGCAGGCCAGCGGCATGACCGGACACCTCAGCGACGCGGAGGTGCGCCGCATGAGCGGCGGCGGAGTCACCGGCCTGAGCACCGAGGCCGGCCTCACCCTCTTCGACCTCGGCACGGCGGCCGGCGAACCGCTACTGCTGCCCGTGCGCCTGGACCTCACGGCCCTGCGCGCCCAGGCGGCGGCCGGCACGCTGCCGCCGCTCATGCGGAAGCTGGTCCGTGCCGCGGCGCCGCGCGCCGCCGCGAGCGACGACGCGGCCGGCACCGGCGGAGTCGGTCTGGCACAGCGTCTGGCCGGGCTCTCCGAGGAGGACCGCGATCGCGTGGTGCTCGACCTGGTCCGCACCCACGCCGCGGCCGTGCTCGGCCATGCGTCGGCGGCGGCCGTCGAACCGGACATGGCGTTCAAGAAGCTGGGCTTCGACTCGCTTATCGCCGTCGACATGCGCAACCGGCTCAACGCGGCCTCCGGTCTCCGGCTCCCCGCGACGCTCGTCTTCGACTACCCGACCCCGGCCGAACTGGCCGCGTACCTGGGGTCCGAGTTCGTCCTGGACACGGCGGGCGCCTCCGACGCACCCGTGCTCGCGGGCATCGACCACCTGGAGAACCTGCTCGCGGCCATGGGCTCCGACGACGAGCAGCGCACACGGATCACGCTGCGGCTCAATGACATGCTCGCGAAGTGGGGCGATGTCCGTCTCGCCGCGGAACCGGCCGCCGCGCCCAAGGACCTGCACACCGCGAGCGACGAAGAAATCTTCGACTTCCTCGGCAAGGAGTTCGGCATCTCGTGAACGCACCGCAACGCCCGACCGAACCGCTCCGAGGGGAACCCCAGGCCATGACCGACAACGACAAGCTCCGCTATTTCCTGCGGCGGGTCACCGCAGACCTGCAGGAGACCCGTGGCCGGCTGCACGCCGCCGAGACCAAGGCCGGCGAGCCCATCGCGATCACCGCGATGAGCTGCCGCTTCCCGGGCGGCGTGCGTGCCCCCGAAGACCTGTGGCAGATCATGATGTCGAAGGCCGACGCGCTCTCCCCGTTCCCCCAGGACCGCGGCTGGGACTTCGAAGGACTGTTCTTCCGGGACCCCGACGAACCCGCCCGCAGCTACACGCTCGAAGGCGGCTTCGTCTACGACATCCCCGACTTCGACCCCGAGTTCTTCGGGATCTCACCGCGCGAGGCGCTGGCGATGGACCCGCAGCAGCGGCTCGTCCTGGAAGCGTCGTGGGAGGCCGTGGAGCGGGCGGGCATCGACATGACGACCCTGCGCGGCAGCCAGACCGGCGTGTTCGTCGGCACCTCCTACCAGGGGTACGGCAGCACGGTGTTCGTCCCGCCGGAAGGCACCGAGATCTACCTCGGCGTCGGCAACACCAGCAGCGTCGCCTCCGGCCGGGTCGCCTACACCTTCGGCTTCAACGGCCCCGCCGTCACCGTCGACACGGCCTGCTCCTCGTCGCTCGTGGCGCTACACATGGCCTGCCAGTCGCTGCGCCGGAACGAGTGTTCCATGGCGCTGGCCGGCGGGGTCACCCTGATGTCGAGCCCGGGCGCCTTCACGGAGTTCAGCCGGCAGCGCGGACTGTCGAGCAGCGGCCGCTGCAAGGCGTTCTCCGCCGACGCGGACGGCACGGGCTGGGGCGAGGGCATCGGCATGTTCCTCGTCGAGCGGCTCTCCGACGCGCGGCGCAACGGGCATCAGGTACTGGCCGTCGTCCGCGGCTCGGCGATCAACCAGGACGGCGCGTCCAATGGTCTGACCGCCCCCAACGGCCCCGCACAGCAGCGCGTCATCCGTCAGGCCCTGGCCGACGCACGCCTGTCCCCGGCCCAGGTCGACCTCGTCGAGGCGCACGGCACCGGCACGACGCTGGGCGACCCGATCGAGGTGCAGGCGCTGGCCGCCACGTACGGCAAGGACCGCCCCGCGGGCCGCCCGGTGTGGCTCGGCTCGGTCAAGTCCAACATCGGTCACACCCAGGCCGCCGCGGGGGCGGCGGGACTGATCAAGATGGTCATGGCCGTGCAGCGCGGCACGCTGCCGCCCACCCTGCACGTCGAGAACCCCACGACGCACATCGACTGGTCCGACGGGCGCATGGCCCTGGTGACCGACCCCGCGCCCTGGCCGGAGACCGGCCAGCCGCGCCGCGGCGGCATCTCCTCCTTCGGCGTCAGCGGCACCAACGCGCACGCCATCATCGAGCAGGCACCGCCGGAGGAGGGCGGGCCCCGGGCGGAGTGCCTGGAGGGCGAGCGGCAGGACACGGATCGCAGGGCACCGCTGGACGGCGTGCCGCTCCCGGTCGTCGTGTCCGCCCGCACGGAACAGGCCCTGGAAGACCAACTCCGCCGCCTACAGGCACATCTGGCGAGCCACCCGGAGATCGGGATCGCCGACCTCGGACTCTCGCTCGCCACGGGCCGGACGAGGTTCAGCCACCGTGCGGTGGTGCTCGCGGATGACGCGGACTCTTTGGCGGGTGCGTTGTCGGCG
>NZ_BAABCQ010000183.1:0-14909 GCF_039539045.1 Streptomyces marokkonensis | reverse complement strand
CGCCGACAACCTGGCCACCGTGATGCCGCCGGACGCGCGGTTGTTCCTGCTCTGCATCAGCGACCGCCATTACCCCGGCAGCGGACCGCGACGGGAGAGCCAGGGCGGGATCCGCGCCAGGCGGGTGAGCCAGGACGAAATCCGGGCCACCTTCGCCGACGGCTGGCGGGTCGATTCGATCGAACCCGCGACATTGGAGAACAACAGAGACATCGACGGGGCACCGGGCTGGCTGGCGGCGATCACCCGCACCTGACCACCCTTCCCCGAGCGAATCCCCCTGAAAGGCCTCCCGTTCGCGCCGAATTCATAGAACAGGGCGACGGCGAATTCCAAATTTGCTGCCAGGTTGAAGAACAGTGGCGTAGGCATCGAACTCCGTACCGTGAGGCCAATCAACCAGAAGGAGTCAGGCAGAAATGAGTCAGCGACCGAGGCCGACCTTTCCGGATTGGCCGCAATTCGATGACACCGAACGCCGAGCTCTTGATCGTGCGCTGTCCCAGGGCCAGTGGTGGCGCATGGGTGGCAGCGAGGTGGACAGCTTCGAGCGGGAGTTCGCCGGGTACCACGGTGCCCACCACGCCCTCGCCGTCACCAACGGCACGCACGCGCTGGAGCTCGCCCTGCAGGTGCTGGGTGCGGGACCGGGCACCGAAGTGATCGTGCCGGCGTTCACCTTCATCTCCTCGTCCCAGGCCGCTCAGCGGATCGGGGCCGTCGCCGTGCCGGTGGACGTCGATCCGGAGACCTACAACATCGACGAGACCGCCACCGCCGAGGCGATCACGCCGCGGACCCGGGTGATCATGCCGGTGCACATGGCGGGTCTCATGGCCGACATGGACACACTGGACAAGCTCGCCTCCGACGCCGGCGTCCAAATCCTTCAGGACGCGGCCCACGCGCACGGTGCCCGGTGGCGGGGCAAGCGCGTGGGCGAGCTGGGTTCGATCGCGGCGTTCAGCTTCCAGAACGGCAAGCTGATGACCGCGGGCGAGGGCGGCGCGGTGCTGTTCCCGGACTCGGACGACTACGAGAAGGCATTCCTGCATCACTCCTGCGGCCGGCCGCGCACCGACCGTAACTATCACCACCAGGTGGCCGGCACCAACATGCGGATGAACGAGTTCTCGGCCGCCGTCCTGCGCGCTCAGCTGGGCCGCCTCGACGGCCAGATCGAGCTGCGGGAGCAGCGGTGGCGGTTCCTGTCGGAGCTCTTGGCCCAGATCCCCGGCGTCCGGCCGCAGAGCGGTGATTCGCGGGCCGACCGGAATCCGCACTACATGGCGATGTTCCGGCTTCCCGGCTGGTCGGAGGAGCGGCGCAACCTCCTCGTCGATCGCCTGGTCGACGCGGGGATCCCGGCGTTCGCGGGCTTCCGCGCCATCTACCGCACCGCGGCGTTCTGGAAGATCGGCGCACCCGGGGAGTCCGTCGACGCGGTCGCCAAGCGGTGCCCCAACGCCGACGCGATCAGCCAGGACTGCGTCTGGCTGCACCACCGCACCCTGCTCGCGTCGGAGCAGGCTCTCACCGACACCGCCGCCATCGTGGCCGACCAGGTGGCCGCCGGATGAGGATCCGCACCGTACTGGTCGGGTTCGGGTGGTCCGGCCGAGAGATCTGGCTTCCTCGTCTGATGGCAAACGGTGAGTACGAGGTGGTGGCCGCGGTCGATCCCGATCCGGCCAGGCGGGAGGCGTTCACCGCGGCGACCGACCGCCCGGCCTTCGGCGACGTCGACGCGCTGCGGGCCGAGGACGCCGACCTCGCGTTGGTCGCCTCGCCCAACCACCTGCACGCGGCGATCGCGCGACGTCTTCTCACCCGAGGTCTCGCCACCTTCGTGGAGAAGCCGGTCTGCCTCTCAAGCGCGGAGGCGGACACGCTGGCCGAGGCCGAGCGGGCAGGTGGCGTCCCGTTGCTGGCCGGAAGTGCGTGCCGATACCGCGCGGACGTGCGGGCACTGGCCGATCTGGTCGGCGAGCTCGGCCACCTGCGCCACATTGACCTGGTGTGGGAACGGGCCTGCGGAGTGCCCCGGTCCCAGGGCTGGTTCACCAGCCTGGCGGAGGCAGGCGGCGGGGTGCTGTTCGACCTCGGATGGCATCTGCTCGATGTCCTGGAGACCATCGCCGGGCCATTGGCCTTCGTTCAGGCCGCCGCGTCCACCTCGTACGACCACGTCAACGACCCGCGCTGGACGGCGGCCTGGCGGCATGATCAGCCGACGCCGGAACTCGACGCGGACGTCGAGGACACCGTGCGCGGATTCCTGGTCACCGGCAGCGGTCTGTCGGTGGGCCTTCGCGCCAGCTGGGCCACGCACGCGGCGAGCCACGACGTCACCGAGGTCCGGATCGAGGGGAGTGACGACACCGCAATGCTCCGGTCCACCTTCGGCTTCAGCCCGAATCGCGAGCCGCGGCCGCGGCTCAGCGTCGTCCGGCGGGGCCGGACGAGCGAGATCGCGGTCCCGACCGAGCCGATCGGCGCCGAGTACTCCCGTCAGCTCGACGACATCAGGGACCACCTCGCCGATCCGTCGGCGTGCGGATCCGCGATCGCGGGCGTGCGGCGGATCGTCGGCACGATCGAGGCGCTGTACGCGGCCTCGGCGACACCGCTGCTGCCCGCCGGGCCGGTCACGACCGCGGCGGCGACCTGATGGCGAGCGTACCGGTGCGCAGTGTGGTGATCTTCGACCTCGACGGCGTCCTGGTGGACAGTCATGAGGTGATGGGCCGGGCCTTCGCCGCGGCGTACGCGGAAGTGGTCGGCGCCGGACCGGCGCCGTTCGCCGAATACCAGCGCCATCAAGGCCTGTATTTCCCGGAGATCATGCGACGGATGCGTCTCCCTCTGGAGATGGAGGAGCCGTTCGTCCAGGAGAGCTACCGGCTCGCGGACCAGGTGCCCGTGGTGGAGGGGGTGGCCGATCTGCTCCAGACGCTCCGGACGCGTGGGTTCCGGCTCGCCGTGGCCACCGGGAAGGCAGGGCCGCGGGCTCGCTCCCTGCTGGCCACGCTCAACCTGATCCAGCACTTCGACCACGTAGTGGGCTCGGACGAGGTCGTCAACGCCAAACCCGCCCCGGACATCGTGTGGCGCGCGCTCAGCCTGCTCGACGCGAAGCCGGACGCGGCCCTCATGGTCGGCGATGCCCCGGCCGACATCCGCAGCGCCCGAAGCGCCGGGGTGACCGCCGTAGCGGCGACCTGGGCGACCGTGGACGAGGACGGCCTGATGGCTGCCGGTCCGGATCTGGTCATCCACGCCCCCGATGAACTGCTGCCGACGTGCCCGCCAGTCTCGGCTCCGGGCCGGCGGTGATGGGCCGGACGGCATGGCCGGGAAGCTGGCTCGGCATCGATTTCGGTGGCACCAAGGTGGCGCTGCGGGCGGAGACCGACGGCGGCGAAGTTGGCGAGCACACCTTCCGGTGGCGCGGGCGCGGACTGGAGTCCGACCTGACCCAGCTCGCGACCGAACTCGCCCGGTTCCGACGGCGGGTCCCGGAGGGCTTCGCCGGAATCGGAGTCGCGCTGCAGGCCACGGTGGGGACGGACGGGCTGGTCACGACCTGGCCGAACCGCCCCGAGTGGACCGGCCTTGATCTGCGGCGGACGTTCCGCTCGTGCTTCGGGGACACCCGATCCGCTGGGCCGACGACGGGGATCTGGGCGCGCTGGGCGAAGCGCGGGCGCTGGGCTGCGACGATCTGCTCCACGTAGGGGTGGGAACGGGCGTTGGCGGTGGGCTGCTCGCGGGCGGCACACTGTGGCCCGGACCGGATCGCGGTTCCTTCGAGCTCGGTCACCTGGTGACCGACGTGGACGGCCCGATCTGCCCGTGCGGGCGCCGCGGGTGTCTGCAGGCCACCGCGTCCGGACCCGCGACGTTGACGCGAGCGACCCGGATGCGGGGGCCCCGGTCGGGTACGACGACCTCCGCCAGGGCCTGCTGGCGGACGAGGAGTGGGCGGTCCAGGCCGTGGACCGCACCTGCCACCGGCTCGCGGTGGCCATCACCGGGGTGCGGGAACTCCTGCACCCCGGCACGGTCGTGGTGGGGGGCGGCTTCGCCGCCGGACTGCCCGTGTTCGCCGACCTGGTCGCGCACCATCTGGCCGCGCTGGCCCGGCCGGGGGTACCGGCACCGGTGGTGCGGGCGTCGCTGATGGGCCCGCTGTCCACGCTGCACGGCGCGGTCGCGCTGGCCCGCCTGCTCGGATCGGATCCGCTCTGATGTACTGTCCCCGGCCGCTTCACGATCGGAGGGGGTACGGCACCTGCCTGCGCGGGCGCCCGGCGGGGAGCCGTCGGCCGCATCCGGCACCCCAGGTCACGCCCGGGCTGACGCACGCCGGCCCGCCAGCTCCACCAGTCTCGGCACCAATGCGGCCGGCGCGGGCTGCGAGACGATCTCCCGTTGCAGGAGCTTGGCGGCTTTGAGGCACTCCTGGTCATCCAGCAGCCCGACGACGTGGGACGTGATCCGCTCCACGGTGGCCTCGTCGTGGAGGAGATGCTGACCGGCACCGCTGGCCGCGAGTACGTCGCCGACCGCCATCTGGTCGGCGAACTGGGTGACCGTCAGTTGGGGCACTCCGTAGACGCCTGCGGTGAGCGCGGTGCCCACCCCGCCTTGGTGCACGATTGCCCGACAGCTCGGCAGCAGCAGGTGCAGAGGCAGCGACTCCGCCACCCGCACTCCGTCCGGCACCGTGCCAAGAGCCGCTCGAGTGGCTGCGGAGACGGTGAGCACGACATCCACACCGAGGCCGGAGACCGCCTCGACGACCTGGCTCAGCAGACCGATCACCGCGTCACCGATCATCCGCACTGTCGAGGTGCCCCAGGTGATGCACACTCGAGGCCGAGTTGGCGGCTCAATGAGCCACGTCGGCATCGCACCGGGGGCGTTGTAAGGCACATACCGGACGGGCAGCCGCGGAGCCGTGGTCTCTCCCGGGACGCGCATGCTGGGCGGGCAGGGGTCGATCCACGCCGACGGGGCGGTCCTCGGCGCAACGCCGAACTTCTGATAGAGACGCACATACGCCGGCGACAGCGGCGGGCCGTCCTTCCTCACCAGCATTCCCGGGGTGCGCGGCATTCCGACCGCATGCGTGACGGTCGGAACGCCGAGCACCTCGGCGGCGACCGGAGCGGCGAAGGTGATCGATTCGTGCACGATCAGGTCCGGCTGCCAGCTCCGGGCGAACGTGACAAGATCGTCAGCCATCGCGTCGGCGACCTCGATCATCGTGTGCGCCATCCGCTTGACCAGATCTTGCTGTACGCCGCTCAACTTGTCTCGATCGGTCGGCCACCGTTCGTGATCGTGCAGCTTGCCGGACCCGGCCCTGCCCACGAGGTCGATGTCCTTGCCCACCGCCACCGCCGGCAGCCCAGTCGTGACGACCGCGTCGACCAGCGACGGCGTGCTCGCTACTCGTACCTCATGCCCAGCGGCCTGCAACCCCCACCCGAGCGGCACCATCGGGTAGTAGTGCGACGACCACGCGAACGTTGTGAACAGGAATCTCATTCCATTCCCCTTCCTCTTCCCAGATGGACGAGAACTCATCGGCCTTTCGACGAGATCCAAACCGGACCGGGGAACTCGCGCTGGAGAAAACGGTGCGGGCGCTCAGGAGCAGCTCTGGGAGCAGCAGGACCCTGGCGATGACCGTAGTCATCGCCGGTCGCAGCAGCCGTCGGGTGAACCGGTGGCCGGGCCCTACTGGAGTTCCGGGAGTTCGACTTCGCCTGCGCGGTGGGGGCCGGCGGCCCGATCGCCGCCTTGCTCCCGGCCACGTACCGGCTCCGCCTCGTCCAGGCCTCCGCCCGCGAACAGGCGCGCGTCGAAGCCCTCGACGCCTGCGGAAACCGTCAGGAGATGAGAGGAAGGAAGCAGAGAACCGATCCAGCTGTCCGCTGTCCTCACCCGCGCCGCGTTCGGGACGTAGGCGTGAGGGTTCGACGCGGGCGCCAGCCCGAGGGGGTCAGGTGAGAGGTAGGCGCCGATCTCGGGGTCGTAATAGCGTTGGTTTTCGTAGTGCAGTCCTGTTTCTTGATCGTAGTACTGGCCAGGAAAGCGCAGCGGTGTGGTCGCGGTGCCGTGCTGCCAGGAGGATTGCCCCCACCACGTGTACCGCTGGTGGTCGGCGACGGCTCCGTCGGGGGAGACCAGTTCGGTCGGCATGCCGTTCAGGTCCGTGACGACAGAGTGGAACTCCTCGTCGGTTTCTTCCCTTTCGGCGTCCACGCGGACAACGGTTCGTGAGGCCTGAGTGAGCGGGATGCACGAGTCGTTCCGGTAGTTCCATGTGGTGACTTTCCGGCAGTCGCCGTGGAGGTCCTCCTGCTCGACGAGCACGTCCCCGTCCCACGAGAACTGTGTCTGTCCCAGGAGCCGGCCGTCAGCGGCGAGATGACGCTTGCCTATGCGGCGGCCGAGGGGATCGTAGTGATACCGCCACGTGGTTCCGTCGGGGAGGGTGACGGAGTGGAGCCGGCTGTCGGCGTCCCACGCATAGCGCCACGTGTCGGGATCGCCGGATGCCCGTGTCCGCGTGACGACGCGCCCGGCGGCGTCGTAGCGGTAGCGGATGTCGCCGGCCCGCGTGGTGAGGGTTCCGTCGGTCTCGCGGGGCCCTTGCGCTGACGTCTCCGGGGTTCCGGCAGCAGAACCGGCTGCCGGGGCCGGCCAGAGGGCGTTGACGATGTTGCCCGCGGGATCGAAGTCGTACTGTTCCGACCATGCGTCACGCCGACCGGTCACTGCGGTGACACGCCCGGCGGAATCGAGACGGAACGTCCGGTCGCCGGTGAGCAGGTCCTGCCGACCCGCGACGGACCCGTCCGGGCTGTAGGTGTACGCGCGCCGTTGGAGCGGTTGCCCCGTGACCACGGGTCCGTCCGGACCGGAGGCAGCGGCCGAGCCGGTGAGCGCCTGCGTCACGAGACGACCGTTGTGGTCCCATTCCTGGGTGAGGACTACTCCCCCAGGCAGGTCCCGCCGGGTTTCCCGTCCGGCGGGGTCATGGCCGAACCGCAGTTCATGGCCGTCGGCAGTGAGGAGCGAGGGCGTTCCGGCCGCGTCGTAGGCCCACGACGTACTGGCCCCGGACGGAGTGACGCGGCTCGTCACCCTTCCGGCCGCGTCGTAGGTCTTGGTGACCGTGCGGCCGTTGCAGCTTTCGGTGATCACCCGGCCGAGCGGGTCCCTGACGAAGACCAGGTCCACGTCGTCGTTCTTCGCCCGCACGAGGCGGCCCGCCGGATCGTGCGCGAACGTCGTCTCCGTGCCCTCTGCGGTGTGCGAATACGCCAGCTTGCCCAGGGGGTTGTAGGCGAACGAGGCCTCATGGCCGCTGGCGTTCACGCGGTGTACGAGCTGTCCTGCGGCGTCGTACCAGTACTGGGTGGTGGCTCCGTTGTAGTCGGTCTGCGCGCTCAGCCGGCCGGCGGACTCCAACTCGAATTCCCACGTCATCCCGGATTGGGTCACCGAGGTGACACGACAGCTGCGGTCGTACGTGAGCTCGCTGCGGGTACCACCCGGCCAGGCGATCGACATCAGTTGACCGAATGGCCCGTAAGCGTATGACGTGACCGCTCCCGTGGCGGAGGTTCGCCGCTGGAGGTTCTCCTCGCCGTCCCAGGCCCAGGAGTCGGTCGACCCGTCCGGCAGGGTCCGGGAGGTTGGGAGGCCGTCCGTCGTCCAGGTGAGGGCCGTCGTCCCGCCGTCGGAGCTCATGACACGCACGACTCGTCCCAGCTGGTCGCGCTCGTACCGGATCGTTTCACCGGTGGGTTTGGTGACGGCCACGGGCAATCCGGCCAGATCGCATGTGATCACGGTGACCGCGCCGTCCGCGCCGGTCATCCGGCTGAGATGCCCGCGGCTGTCGTACCCGTAGGTGAGCACCGAGCCGTCGGGTGCGGTCTGTTCGGTGAGATTGCCGTTCTTGTCGAAATCCTGTGGCCAGACGGTTCCGTCCGGTCCGGTGATCCGTTCCGGGAGGCAGGCGTCGTTGACGTCGACGTGGTATTCGTGACCCTCCGGATCGGTCACCGAGACCAGGTTGCCGCGATCGTCGTAGGCATGTCGAGTGACCCTGTCGAGGGGGTCGGTGCGGACGGTGACACGGCCGCGTTCGTCGTATTGCGTCCGCGTCGTCTTCCCGATCGGGTCGGTGACCGCGACGACTTGGGCGGACTCGGTGATCGCGTAGGTGGTGACATCCCCGTCGGTGGTGGTCCAGCGAGTGACGCCGGGCTCGTAGACGAAGGTGCCGGACAGGACACCGCTGGGGCCTTCTCCCCCGACGCACCGGCCTTCGGAGTCGAAGGTGTAGTGGTAGGAGTAGCCGTTACGGTCGGTCCAGCCGGTCAGACGACCCATGTCGTCGTAAGTGAAGCGCCGCGGCAGGCCGGAGGAATTGACGACGCCGGACAGGTTGCCGGAATCGTCGTATTCGAAGCGCCGCAGCGGGATGTCGTCCTGGCCGTCGCGGCCGGCGAGGGCCAGTGCGGTGACGTGCTCGTCGGTGACCGTCACCAGGACGCGGTAGCCTCCGGAGTGGGTGATGCTGAGCGGCCTGCCGACAGCGTCGTAGCTGAAGGTGATCTCGTGGCCTGTCCGGTCCGTGAGCGAGATCAGAGGCAGTTCGTCGTCTTCGTATCCGGGCCGGCGTTCGAACTGCCAGGTGAGGCCGCGCTGCGGGTCGCTGATGGCGTAGGAGCCGTCCGGGTTCTGCCGCAGCAGCCATGCCGGGCCGGTCACCGGGACAGCGGGGGGATCACCGGCGCTGCCCGGAGAGGTGAAGGTCAGGGTCTGTCCGCCGGCGAACCTCGCGTGGATCTGTCCGCCGGTCACGTGCAGGCGCTGGTCGAGGCTCGACGTCCAGGACCGTCCGAACCACCGGCCTGTCCGGGTGGAGGACCTGTGGGCGCGCTCCAGCACGAGGGGCAGGACGCCGGGCAGCGTGACATCGGTCTCGGCCAGAGTGGCGTCGCCGGTCGCCACGTCCACGAGATCGTTGATGTCAGGCATCTTTGTCCCCACCTCTGCCTCGCTGATTCTTGTTTCCATGTGTCGGCTTCCTCGAGCTTTGCTCCAAGGCATCGACCGCGGCTGTCCGTAGGCCGGTGACGAGCGGACAGCCGCGGAGCTACCGAGATCTCACAGCTGCCGATCCGGCTGACCGGTTTCACCGGACGACGACAGCAACCGTCGCAGCGGCGCGTAGTCGTGCCAGGGATCTTGCAGGGCCTCGCGCCACTTCGCCTCGTGCTCCCGGTGCCGGAGCCTGAAGTAGACCGTGCGCCGGACGGAATCGCTGGTGTTGTGGCCGCCGTTGTGGCCGAGGAGGTAGTGCTTCAGGAGCATGTCGCCCGGACAGCCGCGCACCTGGTCCCGCTCAGGCAGGGTGACACGGGGATACGTCGTGAAGGCTTCGGGTCCGCGCTCGCGGAAGAGGTTCGCGTGATCGCGGTGTGTTCCCGGCCAGACGAAGAGGTTTCCCGTGTCGTCGCTCGACTGGTCGGTCATGAAGAACCCGGCGAGCATGGTGAATGTCCATGGGGGATCACCGGGCTTCCGCCCCTTTCCGCCGTCGATATGCGGATTCTCCCGGGCGTCCTTGAAGGGCGGGTATGTCAGTGCGGTCTGTGCTGTCTCAGGAAAGTCCAGCGCGCCCTCCCCGGCGAGTTGTTCGGCGAGCGAGAAGGCCTCGGTGTCGCGCAACAACGACGCGAACACCGGGGAATCCGTCAGCTGCTGGAACCTGTAGACCACCCCGACGTGACCCTCCGCCGGCGGCCGCGCGCGGATCTGCTCATCGATCGCCGCGTTGATGGCGGCGATCAGGTCGGGCGGCACGACATCCGGGATCACGATATAGCCGCGCTCGGTGAACTCTTCCAGTTGTTCGCGAGTCAACACCCGTTCCACGCTCGACACCGCCTGCCGGTCACCGCTCTTCGGTGTGGCTTCGGGCGTATCAGCCACGAGATCTGCCACCACCCTTCTTCATGTCCGCCGTCTTTGATGCACGGCTGACGCTAGGACGCGTGAGGAGGGAGCCGTATCCCTTGGTCTGACAGTTGCCCGCTCGCCGCCCTCGGCAGGATCGCGAGCGTGTCGGATCCCGCGGATGGAGCCGCCACGGGTGACGGGCCTGCGTCGGCCCGTCACCGGCCGTCCGCCGGCCGGGTGGCCCGTAGGCTCACGTAGTTGTTGTCTCTTTCCAGGCCGAGCGCCTGGGCGCTCAGGTAGTCGACTCCGTCGGCGTACGTGTACGGCTGCATGAACCGACCGGCCCGCACGTCCCGGTACAGCCGGGCCAGCGGGTGCTCCGCCGCGTACGCGGCCCCGCCCACCACGGTGAGGCAGTCGTCGACCACCGCGGCCGCCAGTTGGTTGACCATGACTTTGGCGCACTGGAACGGGGTCATCATCCGCCGGCCGCGCTCATCCGGATCCATGTCGTGACGTGGGGACAGTTCGTCGACGTTGACGAGCGCAGCCGATGCGGTGGCCCGCAGCGCGTACAGCCGCGCCTCGGTCTCGGCGACCAGGGTGCGTGACGCCGCGGGCGGTGTGGCCGACCGCCGGGCCATGGTGTCCACCGCGAGGTCGCGGGCGGCCTGGGCGACGCCGACGTAGATGCCGAGCATGGCGACGGAGCTGACCGCCTGCCCGGCGAGGACCGCGTCGCTGTGCACGCCGACGCTGCCACGCGCCAGCAGGTTTCCGGCGGGCACCGGGCAGTCGTCGAACGCCACGTCGAGCGTGCCGGACGCCCGCATGCCCAGGCCGGTCCATCCGTCGACGATGGAGAGCCCCGGGGTGTCCCGTGCCACGATGGGGGCGTACAGCAGCGTTGTTCCCCCGGCGGCCGGCGCCTGGGCGGAGACGACGAAGTGCGTCGCGATCGGCGCCATCGTCACCAGAGTCTTGCGTCCGGACAGCAGCCAGCCACCGGAGCCGTCGGGGCGCAGCCGGGTGATCTCTCGCCCGTAGTCCTTCACCGCGCCGCCTATCACCGCCTCGCCGCGGGCCATCGCGCGCAGCAGCCGCTCGGCCAGTTTCCGGGTCGGCGGCGGGCCGTGCAGCCACTCGTATGTCAGGGTGATTCCCCGGCTGAACTGGGCGTGCAAGGCCAGTGCGGTCGAGGCGTCCGCCTCGGCGACCCGCAGAAGCGCGACCGCCACGTCGTGAAGCCGGCTGACGCCCATCCCTCCCAGTTCGGCGGGCACCGTCGCGCCCAGCACGCCGTCGCGCGCGAAGCCGTGGAACGTCTCGGCGGGGAAGGTGCTGTCCCGGTCGTTCGGCGCCGCCTGGGCGCGTATCCGGGGCAGGTGCCGGTCCAGGAGGGTCAGCAGCTCTTCACCTGGCGCGGTGATGGCGGTGGTCAGGTCGCCGGGTGGCACCGCCGGCCGGGGGGGGTCCTGTTCTCGCATAGCCCTCTCGATCCCTCAGAGCACCCGGACGTTCGGCACATAACTGATCCATCGGCCGCCGGAGCGCCGGAACTCCTGTTCGTTCGCCATGATTTCGTCGGCGTGGTTCCACGCGAACAGCAGCGCGTAGTCCGGGTACGGGTCGCGGAACGCGGTCGGCGGGCGTACGGGGATGTGCTTGCCGGGCGTCATCCGGTGCTGCTTGGCGGGCGTGCTGTCACACACGTAGGAGACGAGTTCGGGCCCGATGTCGCAGAAGTTGGTGACTGTGGCGCTTTTCGCCGTGGCGCCGTAGGCGACCACGCTGGATCCTTCGGTGCGCAGCCGTCGCAGCAGTGCCACCAGGTCGTCGCGCACGCGCATCACGCCGGCGGCGAAGCCACGCAGCGTCTCCATGTCGGACAGCCTGCGGGCATCCTCCTCGGCGAGCAGGTCGGCGACGGCGGCGCTGGGTGTGCGTCTGCTGGTCCGGGCGAGCGTGTACCGGATCTCGCCGCCGTGCACCGGCAGGCGTTCCACGTCGACCAGCTCGAATCCGTAGTGCTCGGCCATGGCCCGCACCGAGTGGGCGCTGAACAGGAAGAAGTGCTCGTCGTAGATCTGATCGAAGGATGTCTTCTCTACCAGGTCACCGAGGTAGGGGTCCTCGAACACGAACACGCCGTCCGGTGCCAGCAGCGCATCGACTCCGCGGAAGATCGAGTTCGGGTACGGGATGTGGCACATGGTGTTCGCCGCGAAGATGACCTGGGCCGGCCCTTCCGCCTCGCGGATCCGCGCCGCTGTCGAGTCCTCGAAGAACTCGGTGAGGACCCGGACGCCCTTGGTACGGGCCAGCTCGGCCACCCGCCCGGAAGGTTCGAAGCCCAGGTGGCGTACGCCTGCCTGGTGAATCGTGCTCAGCATGACGCCGTCGTTGCAGCCCATCTCGACGATGAACGGGTCCGGCGCGGCCAACTCGGTGGCGAGGAACCGTCGTGCGGCACCCGAGAAGTGCTCCCGCATCCCCGCCGACCCGGACGAGTGGTACGGGTAGTCCTCGTGGAACATCTTGTCCCGCGGTACCGACTCGGTGAGCTGCACCATCGTGCACGACTCGCATTGCCCGACGGCGAGCCGGAAGAAGAACTCCTTGGTGTCGCAGTCCGGTTCCCGGAACGCGTCGGACAGCGGCTGACGGCCGAGGTCGAGGAACTCATGGACTGTCCCGTCGCACACTCTGCAGGTGACGGTCGCCCGTTCTCGCGGCATGGTGTTCCCTCCGTACCAGATGGGTTGTCTCAGAATCCGGCCAGGACCTCGCGCAGGGCCTGGATCACCGCCTGCTGCCGGTCAAACGGCAGCGACGGGTACATCGGCAGCGAAAACACCTCGCCTGCCAGTTTCTCGGTGACCGGCAGCGAGCCCCCGGCATATCCGAGGTGCGCGAATCCGGCCATCGTGTGCACCGGCCAGGGGTAGCTGATGTTCAGCGCGATGCCGTACGCGCGCAGCCGTTCGATGATCTCGTCCCGCCTGGGGTGCCGAACGACGTACAGGTAGTACACGTGCTCATTGCCGGAGGAGACCGTCGGCAGGACGAGCCCGCCCGGTTCGGCGAGGTCGCCCAGCGCCTTGGTGTAGTGCTGCGCGATTTCGCGGCGCTTGGAGATGTACGCGTCGAGCCGGCGCAGCTTGCCCCGCAGAATTTCGGCCTGTACCTCGTCGAGGCGGCTGTTGTGTCCGGGAACCCGCTCCACGAAGTAGCGGTCTTCCATGCCGTAGTAGCGCAGGCGCCGGACGTTCCGGTCGGTGTCCTCGTCGCCGGTGATCACGGCGCCACCGTCGCCGTACGCGCCGAGAACCTTCGTGGGATAGAAGGAGAATGCGGCGACGTCGCCCATCGCGCCTGCCAGCCGGCCGTGATGGCGCGCGCCGTGCGCTTGGGCGCAGTCCTCGAGGATGGCCAGGCCGTGGCGGTCGGCCAACCGGCGCAGCGGGGCCATGTCGACGCACTGGCCATAGAGGTGCACGGGGATCAGTGCCCGTGTGCGCGGGCCGATCGCGGCCGCGACCTGGTCGGTGTCCATGAGGAAGTCGTCCTCGCGTACATCCACGAAGACCGGCTTCGCGCCCGTCCCGTCGATGGCCACCACGGTCGGCGCGGCGGTGTTGGCGACGGTGATCACCTCGTCGCCCTTGCCCACGCCGAGCGCCTGCAGCCCCAGCTTGACCGCGTTGGTGCCGTTGTCGACGCCGGCGCAGTGGGCGGCGCCGTGGTACGCCGCGAACTCCGCCTCGAACCCGGCCACGCTGGGACCCAGTATCAGCTGGCCGGACTCGAACACCTTAGCCACCGCCGCGAGTACCTCCTCGCGTTCCTCGTGGTACTCCGGCAGGTAGTCCCATACCCGGATCGTCACCGTTGCCCTCCCTCGTATGCGAGCGTCGCACCGACGGTGCGGCCCGGGTGGTTCCGGATCGGTTCGACACCGCCGGTGGTGGCCGGCCGTCCCGCGAACTGCCGTGGCGGGTAGGTGGCTTCACCCCGACCGGCTCCTCTTGAATCAACTCGGGCGGTGGTTCGGCTTCCTGGCCGACCACCGCCTCGCCCGCTTCCGCCGACGGATCTGCGGCGCGGGACGCTAGGTCGGCACCGTCAGGTCCAGCTCGGTCTGGGGACCCCGCGTCCATGGCACACCGGTGAGCACGTCGTGCTGGAGCTTGTGCAGCCTCGGCGAGGGCCGCACGCCCAGCTCCGCGCCGAGGGTGGACTGCAGCCGGTGATACGCCTCCAGGGCGTCGGCACGCCGGCCCGTCTCGACGAGCGCGATCATCAACTGCTGGTGGAACCACTCGTCGATGGGGTTGGCGGCCGCGAGGAACTGCAGTTCCGGGAGCAGCTCACGGTAACGGCCGAGCCGCTGATCGGCGAAGATGCGCAACCGCAGCGTCCGCATCCGGCTCTTCTCCAGATGTATGACGTGCGGCGCCAGCACCGATCCCGCCGACACGTCCGCCAGCGCTCGCCCGCGCCACAGTGCGAGCGCCTCGCGCAGCTGCCGCGCGGCCTGCTCGGTGTGCCCCGCCGTCAGCGACGCGCGCGCCTGCTCGCTCAACCGCTCGAACACCTGCGCGTCGATCTCCGACTCTTCCGCCCGGAGCACGTACCCGGACGGACGGGTCTCCACCAATTCGCCCCAGCCGATCTGATCCAATCGGCGCTGATACTTCTTGCGTATCTGGTAGACGTAGGTCTGCGCGGTGGCGACGGCACTGCACGGGGGGGTTTCGCCCCACAACTCGTAAATGATCGAGGAGTGGCCGACGACCCGGTTCGCGTGAAGCAGCAGCAGGGCGAGTGTCCAGCGGACCTTGGGTGCCGTGGGCTTTTCGGCGGCGCCCTCCACTGCGACCTCCAGCGGGCCGAGTACACGAAATATCATGGCG
>NZ_BAABCQ010000182.1:0-14927 GCF_039539045.1 Streptomyces marokkonensis | reverse complement strand
AGGATGTCCTGGAGGTTTTTGTCATTGGACATGAGCGGGGTCCCTTTCCGTTTTCCTGTGATGCCAGGGAAATGGCTCTCGCCCGTTATTGGACGCAGCCTTCCAGGGATTTGGCGCACGCATTCTTGAGTCGCGCGCGGCCCCTGGTGAAGGCGGCCTCGGCCGCCTTGACGGAAATGTTGTGTATGCGGGCGAACTCCGCAGTCGAAATCCCCTTGGCGCGGGCGAGTATGACCTCCTGTTCACGTCCGCGCAGGTGTTTCACCTGGCCCAGCAGCCATCTGCCGAAGTCTTCGTCGCAGACGTCCTCCTCGGTCGTGCCGGAGGCGTCCATGGGTGCCGCACGCTGCAGAAGTCTGCTGCGGCGCTCCATGTCACGGTAGAAGTCGATGCAGAGGCGAAGTGCCACGGACGTCAGGAAGGAACCGAGCCGGTTCCTGTCCAACGCGGCGTGGGCGGCTGCGCGGGCCATCGTTTCCTGAACGCAGTCCTCGGCGTCCTGAAAACTGGGCAGTCTTCGCCGAACCAACCGCATGAGGCGGTCCTGATGCTGGAAGATGTCTTCCCAGGAGCATTCAGCGGGCGATTGGCAGGTGGAATGTCTCACCATTGTGGATTGCAGCCCGTTGTCTCTCGGATTGAGCAGGGAGAACCGCAGTCGACTTTCTATTCGTCGACCATGTGGTTTTCCTACCCGAGGCCTTCGGGAGGCAAACCGGAATGTGTACCTCCACCGGTCGGCAGGAATGATTTTTCGCGGTCATTTCCGCGGAGCCGGACGCCGGGTCCAGTCGCGGTTCCAGTTGAACCACATGTCCCGTACGGTCTGGTGCACTTGGGAGCCGCCGGCGCGCAGCTCGGTGGTGTACGCCTGGACGGCCTCCCTGCCCACCATCCGCGCGCCGCCGGTGAAGTAGGACCCGCGCACGTGCCGCGGTGAGCGGAATTTGCCCCACAGCAGGATCTTCGTCAGCGGCCACAGGGTGAACACGCCGGAGGGGCAGCGGTCTTCGGGATCGAGGGTGCCCCACACCGCGGGGCAGAGTTCGCTCTCGCGCAGCAGTCCGTAGATGCGCGCGATCGTCCGGTCCTTCGTCAACTCTCCCGCGTGGTAGGCGAGTACGGCGTCCCTGGACTGGTCGAACAGCCGCTCCACCCATGGATTGTCGACACCCTGGAGACCCCGGTAGGGCGGCAGTTCGAGCGCGTCGAAGCAGGCCGGGTCGTTCGTCTTCTCGAAGGCCACGGCGGCCTGGTTCTGGGCGTTGGTGCCATACAGAGTGGTGATGGTCCACACCCGGTTCCAGGCGTTCCACAGGTCGAAGTCGTCGAACGAGATGTAACTGCAGGACACCAGGTCGTCGTAGAAGCGGAACATGCGCTTGGTCCAGTGGTCCAGGTAGGCGAACCGGGCGGTGTCGAAGTCGTCCTGGCGCACGGCCTCGATGAGCCGGTGGCCCAGCGCGTTGAGCGCCATCACGGTGACCGCGAGGCCGCTGGAGAAGAGGGGGTCGATGAAGTCGCTGGCGTGCGGCAGCAGGCACCACCGGTCGCCGACGACCTTCTGCGACGCGAACTGGGTGCGGTCGGTCGACACGTACGGCCGTACCGCCCGGGCCTGCTCGAACTGCCGCGCCACACTGGGGAACCGGCGCACATGGCGCCAGAACTCCTCCTCCGCCGAGACATCGTCCGGACGGGGGTACCGGTCCAGGTCGAGGTTGACGCCGACGCTGCACAGCTCACTGGTGCTCGTCGACTGGTTGTCGAACGGAATCACCCAGAACCAGCCGCCCCGGAACATGTGGTGGAGCGTCCCCTGGCTGAACGGGCTGGGCATGCCGTGCTGCTCGCGCGGCGGCGCCACGGTGTCGAAGGGGCGCACGTCCACCATGTGCGTGAAGATCGTGCGTGACCGGGTGCGGTACGACGGCTCCTGCCGCAGCCCGAGACGTTCGGGCAGCACGGCCCGCATCCCGCCGGCGTCGACCACGTAGGACGCCCGGAAGGTGCCCCGCTCCCGCGTGACCAGGGTGGCGCCGTCCTCCTCGAACTTCACGTCGTCCACCAGGGTGTGGGTGTACGCGGTGACGCCGTAGGACACGGCCACGTGGAACATGTACGCGTCCACGTCCTGCCGGAAGTAGTGCGAGTCCGGACCGAGCGGCGGCCCCCAGGTCGGGTACTGGGTGCACTCGTCGGCCCGGGTCGGCTCGTCCTCGCGGTGGTAGACGAAGCTGAAGTTCCGCTTGACCCCGCAGTTCGACGACACGTGCCGGCGCAGCGTTCCGTTGGTCGCCAGGTGCTCGATCTCCGGGACGCCGTAGCGGCGGGCCAGCACCCGTAGGCCGAAGGTGGTCTCGGGGACAGTGGACTCTCCGATGGCGAAGCGGGGGTGTCCGCTGCCCTCCAGCAGCAGCACGCGCACACCGTTGCGGGCGAGTACGGCCCCCAGCATCGTCCCGCCGATGCCGCCACCGACGATGGCGACATCGAAAACACGCTGGTCCTCTTGCATGTCTGCGGTTCCTTTCGCGACGGGAAGAGCGAATTGCCCGGTTTTCCCGGTCACCGGTGGGCGACCGGGAAAACCGGCAGTACCCGGCGCAGCCCGCAGGCCGCCACCCGGGCGGAGAAGGAGACGGCGAACCAGTCGGTGGGCGCCACTTCGGACAGCCGGCGCCGGTCTCCCGGAACGAGGCGCTCGCCGCGCCCGGTGACGTCGAGCCACGCACCGAAGTGCAGCAGCCGCGCCTCTGGCCCGGCATCACGTGCGGGGAACGGCCGCATGTGCTCGCGCACCGCGCGGGTCAGGGCCCCGCGCCGTTCGACGCCCACCGCGTGCCCGGCCAGGAAGGAGTCGAGCAACTCGGCTGAACGGGCCGGGAATCCACCTCGCCCGAGCGGCGTGCGGCCCACCAGCCCGGCGTCGTGGAAAGCGGCGGCGGCCAGCAGCCCGACCCGGTCGTAGGCGATGCCCCGGGTCCGAGCACAGGAGTCCGCCAGCAGGAACGTACGCAGGGAGTGCACGGCGACGGGCGGGGGCAGTCGGCGCAGCCGCGTCAGTGCGGCACCCGCGAGGGGATGCCCGAGCAGCTCGGCCAGGCGGGGACGGCCGAGCAGGGGCTGCCACGAAGCGGGCAACGCCTCCGGAGGTATGGAAGACCAACTCGGTTCTTCTTCAAACGACTCGGGCGCGACGGGCCCCTGGGTCATGTCCAACTTCCCCTCGTTGTCCAGTCGTACGGCGACTGCTTCCGTCTCACCTGTCCTTACGCTCGGGCCCCACCGCACCCCCCACGCGCAACGACCTGTCCCTGACCGCGCGTTGGCGTGCGATCGACGGCGCACGGACCGGGAAACGCGCTCCGGGCGTGCTTTCGGGACCGGCCGTGTTTCGCGGGAGTCCCGAGCGGGCGGGAAGGGGCATTCTGTATTCCGTGATCGCCGTGCTCAATGTCCATGAACGCTCCCTGTCCGCCCCGTCCGAAGAGGTCGGCGCCCTGATCGACTCGCTGGGAAGCGAGAACGACCGCCTTTGGCCGCCCGACTGGCCGCCCGTACGTTTCGAAGGGCCTCTGGCCGTCGGCGTCCCCGGCGGCCACGGACCGGTGCGGTATGTGGTGAGCCACTATGTGCCCGGCCGGTGGGTGCGCTTCCGGTTCACCGGTCCGCGGGGCTTCGAGGGCTTTCACGAGTTCAGCGTCGAAAGCCTCGACGAGGGACGGACCGTGCTGCGCAACACCCTTGTGGTCCGTCCGCGGGGGGTGCGCTGGCTGGGCTGGGCGCTGGTCGTCCGGCCCCTGCACGACGCGGCGTTCGGGCGCAGCCTGGACTGCGCCGAACGGGCCCTGACCGGGCGGGTGGCCCACCCCGTCAGGTGCGGCCGGTACGTGCGTCTGCTGCGTGGTGCCGCCGCGCGACTGGCCGTAGGGCCCCTTCGAATGAACGAACCCTAATGACTCGATGGAAGGAATTCTTTCCCCCCGTCGAGGGATCGTTGTGGAATTCGATGGACGCGAGACTGAGAAGTCAGAGCGAACCCAACGGCCTTACCAACGACAGGGAGATCGTCGTGAGCTTCCCGAATCCCCGCATCCCCGGATTCAATTCGGACGACGCCGTCACGGACCACAGGGAGGCCCCGCACCGCCTCGCCCAACTCGCGCAGTCCGGTGGCGCCCAGGTCATCGCCACCGTCGACGTACAGCCGGGGGAGGACGACTGGAACGTCCCGGCGACCGAGGAACATCCCCGCCCCGTGGTGCTCGTGCACGGCACCTTCGGCAACCGCGGCTACACCTGGACCTCGGCCGCGCCCCTGCTGCGGCAGCACGGCCACCGGATCTTCCGGCTCGACTACGGCCAGCACGGCAATCCGGTGATCTTCGGGCTCGGCGACATCAAACACTCCGCCCGGCAGCTCGCCGACTTCGTCGAGGAGGTGCTGCGACGCACGGGCGAACGACAGGTCGACCTCGTCGGCTTCTCGCAGGGCGGCATGATGCCGCGCTACTACCTGAACGCCCTCGGCGGAGGGCCCAAGGTGCACAGTTTCGTCGGCATCGCACCCAGCAACCACGGACTCACGGCCCAGGGCCTGATGAACCTCGCCCGCCAGATCCCCGGAGCGGTGGAACTGCTCGAGCAGGGCGCCGTCGGGGAGGTCGTGCCGGCCTGGCCGCAGCTCCAGCACGATCACCCCTTCCAGCGTGAGCTGGCCGGTCTCGGCGAGACGACGGAGGGCGTCCGGCACACCGTCATCGCCACCCGGTACGACGACGTGGTCACCCCGTACACCTCGTGCGCGCTCGAGCAGGCCGAGGGCCGCTACGTCGACAACATCGTCCTCCAGGACATCGACCCGGACGACCGCACGCCGCACGTGAGCATGCCCTACAACCCGACCGTGCTGAAGGAGGTCCTCAGGGCACTCGCCTGCTGAGCACGGCTGCCGTGGGGGCCGTGAAGGAGAGCGTTGCGGACATGGGACTCCTTTTCGACCGACGGGCAGCCCCGGGTGTCACTCTTCGCCGACGGTGGCGACGGCCGGTGGTGACTCCGCCTGGACACGGCCGGACGAGTCCGCTGGGATGGTGCGGTGACCATCGAAACCGCGACCGACGTCTTCGAAGAGCACCGCCCCGTCCTCCTGGGAGTCGCCTACCGCATGCTGGGCCGGCTGGCCGACGCGGAGGACGTGGTCCAGGAGGCCTGGCTGCGCTGGTCCGGCGCCGACCGCTCCGGTGTCCGCGAGCCACGCGGCTTCCTGGTACGCGTCACCACGCGCCTCGCCATCGACCGGCTGCGCCAGATCAAGTCGCGGGGCGAGATGTACGTCGGCCCGTGGCTGCCCGAGCCCTGTGTGACCGACTTCGGGGACGCCGTGCCGGACACCGCGGAGCGAGCCGTCCTCGCCGACTCCGTCTCCCTCGCCGTCCTCGTCATCCTGGAGTCGCTTTCACCGCTGGAGCGGGCGGTGTTCGTCCTGAGGGAGGCGTTCGGCTACCCGTACGCCGAGATCGCCACGATGCTGGAGCGCCAAGAGGCCGCGGTACGCCAGCTCGCCGGCCGGGCCCGCAAGCACGTCGACGAGCGGCGGCCCCGCTACGACGTCGATCCGGCACAGCGCCGGGATCTCACCGAAGGCATCCTCGCCGCCGCGGTCAACGGTGACCTGGAAGGGCTCATGGCGCTGCTCGCCCCGGACGTCCGCCTGGTCGGCGACAGCGGAGGCAAGTCCAGGGCCCCTCTGCGCGTCCTGGAGACCTCCGCCAAGGTGGCCCGCTTCCTGAAGGGTGCCGCGCGGAAGGGGATCCCGGACGCCTCGTTCCGCTTCCTGGAGCTCAACGGAGGCCCGGCCCTGCTGGCCCTGTCCGGGAACAAACCCGACTCAGTCCTCCAGCTGGACGTGGCCGACGGCCGCGTCCAATCGGTGTACGTCATCCGCAACCCCGACAAGCTGCGGTCCCTGGCCGCCCTCGCCTAGCCGCCCGCCTCCCCGGCGCGCCCCGAGCCCCCGTCCCCGCGGCGGGGGCTTCGTCGTCCTGTCGCCGGATTGGTCTTGACCAAGGGTGTGGGCCGTTTTAGGGTCGCAGAGAACTGCAACAACCTTTAATAAACAAGGGCGTCAAAACGCCGCCGGACCACGGTGATTGCGGAGGACAGGGTGGGGACCACGCAGTTGGAACCGGTGCCGGAACCGAAGTACTGGCATCTCAGGACCGTGCTCAGCGAGGCCCTGGACTCGGAGTTCTCGGTGGGTGAGGTCCTGCCCAACGAGCGGGACCTCGCCGCCCGGTTCGGGGTCGCCCGTGCCACTCTCCGCCAGGCCCTGGAGCAGCTCGAACTGGAAGGCAGGCTCCAGCGCCGCCGCGGCGTGGGCACGACCGTCGCCCCACCGCGCGTCGGCGTGGCCGTCGGCACCCGGCGGCATGTCTGGCCCGGGACCGCCGACGACACCTGGCAGCCGGCCGACTGCGCCCTCGCGGCTCCGTCCGCGGCCGTCGCGGACTCGCTGGGCACCGGCCGGGACGAGCCCGTGCACACCGTCCGCCGCTCCCTGGTGACGCACGGGCAGCCCGTCGCGGCGGAACTGCTGTACGTCCCGCCCGCCGCGGTGCCCGGCCTCACCGCCATCGACGCGCCTTCCGGCACCGCACGCGCGCGTGCCGTGCTCCGCGAACTGCAGCGCGGTGAACTGGAGCGGCAGGAGAGCGCCGTGGAGCTCGGATCGGCCGGCGCGGAGGACGCGAAGGAACTGGACCGCCTCCCCGGAGCGCCCGTCCTCGTGGTCACCACCCGCTACCTCGCCCAGGGCCGCACCGCCGCGCTCTCCGTCGCCACCTACCGTGCGGACACCTGCCGCCTCACGTTCGGGGACCTCGGCGACGTGGAGATCCACCACGGCCCCGAGACCCGGGCCTCCTGACCGGTCCGGACCGGTTTCGGCAGGTCAGCGGCGGGCCGTCGCGCCCTCGACCGCGAACAGCTGCTCCTCCACATGGTCGAGGGCCAGCCGCAGCGCGCCGGTCGCCACGGCCGCTTCGCCGAGGAGGGACAAGGTCAGTTTCGGCGGGCGCAGGCAGTAGCGCGCCAGCTCCCGCCGCAACGGCTCCAGCACGTCGTCCAGCCCCGCCGCCCAGCCACCGATGACGACGAGCTCGGGGTCGAGGGCCAGCACCATCGCCGCCACGTCGTGCACCAGCCGCTGGATGTAACGTTCGACAGCCGCACGGGCCCGCAGGTCGCCCTCACGGGCCTCGGCGAACACCTTGGCGACGGCCTGCTCGTCCAGCGGGTGCAGCGGCTGGTCCGTGGTGGACAGCAGCGTCTCCGGAGTCACGTCCCGGCCCAGCAGATGCAGCGCGCCGGTCTCGCCGGCCGCCCCGCCGTACCCCCGGTGCAGCCGCCCGCCGATCAGCGCCCCGGCCCCCGGGCTCAGCCCGGCCAGCACGAACACGATGTCGTCGGACTCGGTGGCGGCGCCCTTCCAGTGCTCGGCCACCGCCGCCGCGTTCGCGTCGTTCTCGACCAGCACGGGGCACTTGAAGGAACGGCTCAGCCGCTCACCCAGACGGAGCCCGGTCCACCCGGGCAGCGCGGTGCCCAGCCGGACCGTGCCGTCCGCCTCGACGATCCCAGGCGTGGCCGCTCCCACGGCACGCAGCGACCCGCGGGCCACACCGGCCCGGCGCAGCAGCTCGGCGACCGCCGTGCGCAGCCGCTCCAGCCGCTCGTCGGCCGGGGCGCTCTCGTCGACGTCCTTGGCCTGGGCGCCGATCACCCGGCCGTCCAGGCCGGACAGGAGCGCGGCGACGCGGTGCGGCCCGATCTCCAGACCGAGCAGGTGCCCGGCCTCCGCCCGGAACCTGAACCGCCGCGCGGGCCGCCCCTGCCGTCGGGCCGTGCCCTCGTCGGCGGCCGCCTCGATGACGAGACCCGCCTCGATGAGCCCTTCGACGACACCCTCGACGGTCGGCCGGGACAGCCCCGTCACCCGGGTGATCTCTGTCAGCGTCGCACAGTCCGTGGCACGCAACGCGTGCAGCACCACAGCGGAGTTGATCCTCCGCAGCAGCGACGGATCCCCGCCGGTCAGCCCGCCCAACGTCCGTCCTCCCAGCTCGTGCGCGTGTTGGCCGGATCGTACTCGGCCCGCCCGCCCCGGCGAGAGCCGGTCCACCCCTTCCCCGCCGGGCAAGCGCCTCACCCGGGTGCCACGAACCCCGACTCGTACGCCGTGATCACCGCCTGTGTGCGGTCCCGCGCCCCGAGCTTCGCCAGTACCGCGCTCACGTGCGACTTCACTGTCTCCGTGCCGACGACCAGCCGGGCGGCGATCTCCGCGTTCGACAACCCGCGCGCCATCAGCCGCAGCACCTCGCCCTCCCGCTCGGTCAGCTGCGCCCGCTCCAGCTCCGCGCGGGCCGCCCGGTTGCCGCCGCCGTACTCGGCGGCGAGCTGCCGGACCGAGGCGGGGAACAGCAGGGACTCACCCTCGGCGATCAGCCGCACCGCGTGCACGATCTCGGCCGGCCGGGCCCGCTTCAGCAGGAAACCGTCGGCGCCCGCGCGCAGCGCCTCGTACACGTACTCGTCGTTCTCGAAGGTCGTCACCACGAGGATCTTCGGTGGGTCGGTCATCGTCCGCAGCAGCGCGCGCGTGGCCTCGATACCGTCCAGCAGCGGCATCCGGACGTCCATGGCGACCACGTCCGGCCGCACCTGCCGCACCAGCGGAATGACCGCCGCCCCGTCGGCCGCCTCCCCGACCACCTCGATGTCCGGCTGCGCCTCCAGCACGGCCCGCAGACCTGCGCGTACGAGGGGTTCGTCGTCGACGAGGAGCACTCTGACCGGCATCCGCCCAGCGTAGATCAGCCCGGCGGCAGCTCGACGCGCACCTGCCAATCACCGGCGTCGTCGGGTCCTGTGTGCGCCCGGCCGCCCAGCAGCGCGGCACGCTCGCGTATACCGCGCAGGCCGCTGCCGCGTCCGGGCGTGGCCCTCCCGTCCGGCAGCGCGTTTCGCACCTCCAGGGTGAGCGCACCGTCTCTCACCTCGACGCGGACCCGCGCCGGCACGGCACCCGCGTGCCGCAGCACATTGGTCAGCGACTCCTGCAGGATGCGGTACCCCTCCCGGGAGACGGGGCCCGGCAGGGTCTCCACGGGGCCCGTGACCTCCGCGTCGACCTTCGCCCCGGAGGCGCGGGCGGACTCCAGGAGACGGTCGGCTTCCACGAGCGTCGGCCGGCCGCTCGCGGGCCCCCTCGTCTCCCGCAGGACACCGAGGACCCGCTCCAGATCCTCCAAGGCCGCTCTGCCGGTCTCCTCGATCGCGATCAGGGCCCGGTCGGTGAACTCGGGGCTGTCCGCCGCGCGGGCGGCCCCCGCCTGCACGACGGCGACGGTCAGCGCGTGACCGATGGAGTCGTGCAGCTCGCGGGCGATGCGGTTGCGCTCCAGGAGCTGCTCGGTACGTTCCTCGAGGGCGCTGAGCCGTTCGGCGGCGGACGGTCCGAGGAGCGCGCGGGCCGCCGCCGTGGCCACGACGCCCAGGCCGACCACCGCGCCGTACAGGGCCACGAGCGGGAGCACCGCCAGGAGCGCGTACACCCGGTGCGGCTCGGCCTCGCGCAGAACCGGTATGTCGTCGACCCGGTGTCCCTGGGCGAGCCGGACCAGCTCGACGGTGAGGATCGGCAGCCACACACAGACGGTCGTGGTCAGGGCGCCCAGCACCATGCGCAGCCCCAGCCACGCCACCGTGCGCAGGCGGTCGCGCCAGTTCCCCGAGGGTACGACCGAGAAGGCGGAGTCCTCGTGGCCGGGCATGAGAAGCAGACGGGCCTGCACGCCTTCGCCGGTCCGCACGGCCGGGACGAACCCGAGGGGGACCAGCAGTGCCGCGGGGACCCACAGCGTCGCCTCGTCGATGAACACCCACACACTCACCACGAGCATGGGCACCCACAGATGCAGCAGCCGTGTGTACGTCGTCCCTCGGACCAGGGGGCGCAGCAGGCGGACCATCCCGTCATCGTGCCACCCGGCACCGACAGCGCGGCTCCCCCGCGCGGGGGAGAGGCTCTCCACCGGCGGGGGAGGCCATGACCCGGTACGAGCCGCCACGCTGCTCTCATGACCAGCATCGACGTCCAGAACCTCGTCAAGGAGTACGGCACCCGACGAGCCGTCGACGACCTCACCTTCACCGTGAGCCCCGGCCGCGTCACCGGCTTCCTCGGCCCCAACGGCGCCGGGAAGTCCACCACCATGCGGCTCGTCCTGGGCCTGGACCGGCCCACCTCCGGGACCGCGACCGTCGACGGACGCCCCTACGCCACCCTGCACGAGCCGTTGCGGCACGTCGGCGCCCTGCTCGACGCGCACGCCGCGCACGGCTCGCGCACCGCCCGGGACCACCTGCGCGTCCTCGCGGCGAGCAACCGCGTCCCGTCGCGCCGGGTCGACGAGGTGATGGAGGAGACGGGCATCGCGTCGGTGGCACGCCACCGGGTGCGGACGTACTCGCTGGGCATGCGCCAGCGGCTGGGCATCGCCGCCGCCCTGCTGGGCGACCCCGAGGTGGTCATGCTGGACGAGCCCTCCAACGGGCTGGACCCGGAGGGGATCATCTGGATCCGCGGACTGCTGCGCGGGCTCGCGGCCGAGGGACGGACAGTCCTGGTCTCCAGCCACCTGATGAACGAAACCGCGTCCTTCGCCGACCACCTGGTCGTCCTCGGCCGGGGCCGTCTCCTCGCCGACACCCCGGTGCGGGAGTTCATCGACGCGCGTGTGCAGCCGCGTGTCCGCATCCGTACGTCGGACGCCACCGCCCTGCAGGCCGCCCTGGCCCGGAACGGTCACGACGCCGTGGAGCAGGACGGCGGGTACTGGACCGTGCACGACGCGCGCGTAAACGACATCGGTCGCGCCATGTCCGGCGCGGGAGTCCCGATCCTCGAACTGTCCTCGGACGAAGGCACGCTGGAGCAGGCGTATCTCGACCTGACGGCCGCCGAGACCGAGTTCACCGCACAGCCGCAGGAGGCCTGACCATGTCATTCACGCCCGTACTCCGTTCGGAGGCGCTCAAGGTGCTCACCCTGCGCTCGCTGTGCGGCACCCTGCTGCTCGCGTTCGCGGTCACCACCGCCTTCTCCGCACTCGCCGGGGCATCCGACACCTCCGACCCGGACTTCGACCCGTTGTTCACGGCCCTGTCCGGCGTCATGCCCGGTCAGATCGCCGTCATCGCCTTCGGAGCCATGGCCGTCTCGTCCGAATACCACGGCAACGGGATCCGGCTCTCCCTGGCCGCCGTTCCGCGGCGCGGACGGTGGTTCGTGGCGAAGCTCGTGGTCGTCGCCGTACCCGCGCTCGTCGTGGGGCTGGTCACCGCGTTCGCCGCCCTCGGCGCGGCCCGGGCGGGCCTCGGCCCGGCGGCGGACGGGCTCACCACCGGCGAGCAGGTGCGCGGCGTCGTCGGCTGCGGGATCTACTTCATGCTGATGGCCCTGCTGGCGGCCGGCCTCACCGCCCTGTTCCGCAGCGGCGTGGCCACTTTGGCGACCCTGATCCCGTTCATCCTCATCATCTCCTTCGTGATCGGCGACGTGGCGGGCGGCGTCACGGACTTCCTGCCGGACAGGGCCGGGCAAGTCGTTCTGTACCGGGCGCACGACGGGACCCTCGGGCCCTGGGCCGGACTCGCGGTGACCGCGCTGTGGGTGGCGGCCGCCCTCCTCGCGGGAGCCTGGCGGCTGCGAAGCCGGGACGCCTGACGCCTGCTGCCCGCGGCTGACGCACCGCCAATTGTCAGTGCCGACCGGTTTACTGGAGGGCATGGACATCGCGCGGCAGATCGCCCTCATCGACGAGCTGTGCTTCCGGCCCTTCCCGGCGGAGCACGGCCCGTCGGACTGGGGCACACGGAGACCCGGCCGCTTCGTGGCGGTGCTGGAGAGCAGCCACGGCCTGCGCGACGGCGACCAGGGGGAGCGGGCGGTGACGGTGGAGCAGTACGAGGAGTACCGCGACGCCCTGTACGAGCGCCTCGCCGGGCGCTGGGGGAAGACGGACCCCTGGAACCTCCGGACGGTCCTGCTGCGCGCCGAAGCCGAGGAGATACCCGAGCCGTGGGCGGACCTGAGCGTCCGAGCGAGCGTGGCGTACCTCTGGGAGGCGGAGGGCACCGGCCGCTGGGCCGCGGTGGCCGTCGCGGACCGGGACGAGACGGACGAGGTGCGGCTGCTGGCCGTCGTCACGGAACAGGCACCCCCATGACGGCTTCCCCGCGCCTCCGCCTCCGCCTGCGTCTGCGTCTGCGTCTGCGTCTCCGCCGCGACCCGTAGCCGCGCGAACTCCTCCGCCATCGTCTGCGCCGTCCAATGGGCGTTGAGACCACTGGGATTGGGCAGCACCCACACGCGCGTGTCCCCGATCGTGCGCGCCTGCGGGCCCACCTGGGCCTTCCGGTCGTCGAACGCCGCGCGGTAGGCGGTGACACCGACCACGGCCGGCCAACGGGGCCGCAGCCGGACCACCTTCAGCGCCAGCAGCCGACCGCCCTCCCGGTACTCCTCGGCACTCAACTCGTCCGCCCGCGCGCTGGCCCGCGCGACGACGTTGGTGACGCCGAGCCCGTACGACGGCAGTTCGTCCTGCTCCCACGGCTTCAGCAGCCGCGGCGTGAACCCGGACAGGTGCAGCACCGGCCGGAACCGGTTGCCGGGACGGGCGTCCGGTCAGACCTTCAGGATCAGTGTCTCCACCTGTTCGAGTGTCGTCACGCTGGCCTGCGCTGCTGCTCGGGCCTTCGACAGCTTCTCCATCCATTCGATCCGCTGCTCGGCAGGGAGCGGCTCTTCCTCGAGCTGGACGCGCAGGCGGTGCGCTTCTTCGAAGTCCGTCATCAGGGTGTGGGCGGCGTCCACCGCCTTCTGGTAGCTCCCCTCAACGAGCTCGACCCGCGCGGGCAGCTCCCGGCGCAGCGCGGCCAGTCGGTCGCGCGGGTCGGCGGCCGCCTGGCCGTGCGCGGTGGTCGCGGTACCGGCTTCCGCCGCGTTTCCGGCACCCATGGGCGCGTCGAGGGGGGGCTACGGACGTAGCCGGAGCTGGGGTGCTGAGGTCCACGGGGAACAGTTCGTCGAACCACGCCTTGTCGGCGACGTAGCGGGTGGGTCGGCCCTCGGTGTCCGGAGCGATCACCATTCCCTCGGTAATCGCTGTCCGGTCCGCCTCGGCCCAGTGCTGCTCGCCGTAGCAGACCAGAGGTGTACCGTCGTCCGGCTCGGAATCCATGCTGGGGCCCCGCGGCCATCGTCTCGTCGTCTGGCCACATAACTCACGATGACCAGCGGTGGCCGCCCGCCACTCCGCACCCACCCGCCCAGCGAGGTCGTGACCTTCGGCTAGGGCACCGGACGTACACACGTTTGACGGAGCACCCCTTGGGGAGGTGTGGCGCAGAGGGAAGGCCCGACGTACGTAAATGCGCCCCAACCTCCGGCAGTTGGCCGAATCCACCCTCAGGACAGCATTGACGCGTACCTGCCATAGATGATCCAGTTGATCTCGGCGGTGATCATTTGCACCAGGTGAGTGAATCGCCCACATGGCCTTCAGGAGGGGCCTCATATGAGAAGAGCTGTATCAGCTGTCGGTTTCGCGGTGGCGGCATTGGTGTTCGGGGTCGTCAGCCCTGCGAATGCCGGAACGTCTGGCGTCCAGGAGGTCGCGAAGTGTGGGAGCCTCAGCAACGGTGAAGTCTGCATCATCGGCCCGGACACCGGCAGGACCGGTACATACCGCACTGAGTACTGCAAGAGCAGTGGCTCCGGCGATGTTTACGTGCAGCTTGGGTACCAAATAGCGTACGACGCGTCGGACTACAGTGATCTGTCGGCGCAGATCATGGACTCCCCCCTCTACGGGGTGTGGGCGGGGTCCTGCACGTCGTACTCCCGCCACCTCAACGTGAGCTCCGACAACTGCGTACGGGGAGTCATGAAGTGGCAGGACTACACCTACATCTCAAAGTGGTACTGCTGAGACTTCCGTGACCGCCCCTATTGGGGGTTGAGCGGAGGCGAGTGCGCAAGAGCGGTGCTTCGGTGAGCGACCGTGCAATATGCTCCGCCGGAGCGAGAGGAGAGAGCCATGTGGCGCGTCATTCTGTATCTGACGCCGGTAACGGTGGCGACAGCGTTGTTGCTGACGGCTCTGGGGGCGCTGGCGCTCCAGAACGCCGCTACTCGTTGGCCCAGGACCGTTTGCCGCATCGGCTCTCTCGCGCTCGCTCTCTGGCTGATGCTAATCGCCGTGGCAACATTCACCGCCTCCGACGGCAGCACCGGCGGGAGTGGCGGCAGCCTCTGGCTGAGCCCGGGGATCGAAACGCTGAGAGCGGACAGTGCCTACGTCACTGCCTACGAAAAGGAGATGGTCGTGCGGCAGTGGGTGGCGAACGCGCTGATGTTCGTACCACTGCCCGTCCTACTGGCGACAGCACGCCCGCACTTCTCCGCAGCGAAGTGCCTCGGACTGTGTGTGGCGACGGCTGTCGTCGTCGAGTTCGTGCAATGGCTTGGGGGCAACGGACGCATCGTGGACCTCGATGATGTGCTCTTCAACTCCATCGGTGCAACCGTAGGCGTCGGCTTGGGCCTGGCGGCCCGCCTGCTGCTGAGGAGGCTCCGAGGTCGAAGGGCCGACGCCTCAGAGCGAGTGTGAAGGGCTCGACGTTGACTCTCTCATGACGGAACCAACGTCCTGAATACGCCGCGGAGCCGCGCCCTCGCCATCGATGAGCATTAGCTAGCCTCGCGCTTTCACGAGATGGCCTGTCCAGTGGTTGATCAGAAACGCAGAAAGCGCTCTTGACGCGCAACGATAGGACTTGCTGAGGGTCCTGTT
>NZ_BAABCQ010000181.1:8822-15008 GCF_039539045.1 Streptomyces marokkonensis | reverse complement strand
GACCCCACCGGCTCCGGTGTACCCAGCCGAGGCGGAGTCGGGCGCTCGGACCCCTGGAGGACCTGATGGGCAGTCGCCTCACCGCAGAGCAGGCCGCGTTTGTCGCGGCCGTCAGAGATTTCGCCAAGCGCGAGTGCGGCACCCGGGAGCGGCGGGACGCGCTGGCCGCGGGCGGCCGCGAGGCACACCACCCCGGGCTGTACGGCAGGCTCGCCGACCTCGGCTGGCTCGGAGTGTGCCTGCCCGAGGAGTACGGGGGGTCAGGCGGCGGGCTGGCCGACGCCTGCCTGTTCCTGGAGGAGACCTCCTACGGGATGGTCCCGGCCGGCGGTTTCGTCACCACCGTCATCGCCGCGAAGGCGTACGAGCGGTTCGGCACCGAACGGCAGCGGCACGACGTGCTGCCGGGCGCCGTGGGCGGCGACGTCCTGTCGATCGCCATGTCGGAGCCCGGGGCCGGTTCGGACGTCGGCGCGCTGCGCTGCCGGGCCACGCGGGCGGCGGACGGCAGTTGGGTGGTCGAGGGGCAGAAGACCTGGATCTCCAACGCGCACTGCGCCAAGAGCATTCTGCTGGTGGCCCGCACCGGTGAGGACAAGCACGGCGGGCTGACCATGTTCCACCTGCCCGCCGACGCGCCGGGCGTGGAGGTGCGGGGCATCGAGACCATGGGCGGCCGGGAGGTGAACGACGTGTTCCTCACCGGCGTCCGGCTGCCCGCCGACGCGGTGGTGGGCCGGGTGAACGACGGCTGGCGGCAGTTGATGGCCGGACTGAACCACGAGCGACTCTTTCTGGCATCGAACATGCTGGGCCTGGCGCGCCGGATCTTCGACGACGCCCTCGCCTACGTCCGCGAACGTGAGCAGTTCGGGCGGCCCGTCGGCTCCTTCCAGGCACTGCGGCACCGGGTGGCCGATCTCGCCACCGAGATCGAGTGCACCCGGCTGCTGGTGCGCGAGGTGGCCCTGGACTGCGACGCGCAACCGGACAAGCTGTTCCCGCGGGAGGCGTCCATGGCCAAGCTGAAGGCCACCGAGATCGCCAAGCGGGCCGCTGTGGAAGGCATGCAGATGATGGGCGGCTACGGCTATACCACCGAGTTCGACATGGAGCGCCACCTGCGGGCCGCGGTCGTGTCCACGGTCTACGGCGGGACCAGCGAGATCCAGCGGGACGTGATCGGCAAGACCTACGGCCTCTGAGCCGGCCCACGCGAGTCGGCCGCCCCTCCCCGGTCGGGGGGCGGCCCGTTTCTCGCGCGCGAAGCGCGGGCCCGTCTCAGTCCCGGTAGAGCCCGGCCAGCGCGTCGGCGTACTTGTCCCCGATGACCCGGCGCCGCATCTTGAGCGAGGGTGTCAGCTCGCCGGTCGCCGGGCCCCACTCCTCGGACAGCAGCTCGAACCGCTTCACCTGCTCGGTGTGGTTGAGCCGGGCGTTGGCGGCGGCCACGGCGCGCTCCACCTCGGCCCGGACGGCCGGGTGCCGCACCAGCCCGGCGACCGTGCCGTCCGCCTCGACGCCCTGGGCCGCGGCCCAGGCGGGGGCGGCCTCCGCGTCGAGCACCAGCAGGGCGACGAGGTAGGAGCGCCGGTCGCCGTGCACCAGTGCCTGGCCGATCAGGGGATGTTGCTTGAGCGTGTTCTCCACCAGGGCCGGCGAGACGTTCTTGCCGGTCGAGGTGATGATCATCTCCTTTTTCCGGTCGGTGAGCCAGAGATAGCCGTCCTCGTCCGTCCGGCCGACGTCGCCGGTGGCCAGCCAGCCGTCCGCGTCCAGGGCCGACCGCACCGATCCGTCCGGCTGGAGGTAGCCGGAGAAGACCGACCCGCCCCGCACCTCGATCTCGCCGTCCGCGGCGAGCCGGACCTCCACGGACTCCACGGGGCGTCCCACCGAGCCGATCCGGAAGCCGGTCCGCGGGCTGTTGGTGGTGGCCACGCCGGTGGTCTCGGTCAGCCCCCAGGCATCCATGATGACGATCCCGAACCCGGCCCAGAAGTCCACCACGTCGACCGGCATGGGCGCCGACGCACTGGCCGCCCAGGTCACCCGGTCCAGTCCACCCGCGGCCAGCAGCGGCAGCAGGACCTCCTTGCGGGCACGGGCGTAGCGCTCCTCCAGCTCGGCGGGCGGTGTCTCATCCCGCTCGCGGTACCCGACGTGCTCACGGGCCACCGCGGACGCCGCGTCGATGACCTCCCGCTGCTCGGCCGGCATCAGGGAGAGGATGGCCTGCACGGCGGCGCACAGCTTCTCCCAGATCCGCGGCACGCCGAAGAACTGCGCGGGACGCACCTTGCGCACGACCGTGCCCACGCCCGCGGGGTCGGCGCAGAGGTAGACGTGCGAGGCGCGGTGGCAGGGCAGGTAGATGCCCAGCATCCGTTCGGCGATGTGGGCGAACGGCAGGTAGCAGATGTGCTCGACGTGCGGCGGCAGTTCCACCACGGCGTCCAGCGCGAGGGCGTTGGCCATTACCTGGCGGTGGGTGAGAACGACGCCTTTGGGTTCCCCGGTGGTGCCGGAGGTGTAGACGACGGTCAGCGGGTCCTCGGGGCTCGCGGCGTCCAGTTCCTTGGCGAACCGCTCCGGCGCCGGCTCCCGAAGCAGGGCGGCGTACGGGAGGTGGTCTCCTTCGGCGCCCGCCTCGGCCACCACCAGCCGGGCCAGCGGGGTGCCGGCGTCGGTCAGGAGCGGCTCCCACACCTCCACCTGCGACGTCCCCTCCACCACGGCGACCCGGGCCCGGCAGTTGCGGGCGATGTGGGTGATCTGCTCGGGCGCCGCGGTGCCGTAGACGCTCACCGGGACGGCACCGAGGCGGACGAGGGCCAGGTCGGACAGCCAGTGTTCGGGCCGGTTGGCCATCATCATCAGTACGTGGTCTCCGTGGCCGACGCCGAGCGTCGTGTACCCGGCGGCCAGGCGCTCGGTGTGCTCGTGGATCTCCGCCCAGGTGAGCGTCGTCCAGTCGCCGTCCCCGTCCGCCGGCTGCCAGGAGAGGCCGGGGAGCCCGGGGTACTCACGGGCGTTGCGGGCCAGCAGCCGCGGCAGCGTCCGGTCGGCCGGGGCGTCGGGCAGTTGGCCGGTGGTGCGGTGCGCTGATGTCATCGGGGCCTCCTTGCGGGTCGGATGGGAACGTCCGGGGAGACCGGGGCGGTGGGGCGCCCCGGCAGGCGTGCCGGGAGGTGCGCGGCGGAAGTGCGGAGGGCCGCCGGGGATCAGGAGAAGGGTCAGGCTTCCGTGAAGGTCTCGCCCTGCTCGGCCTTGCGCAGCAGCAGCTCGGGCGGTGTGAAGCGATCGCCGTAGCGGTCGGCGAGCTCCCGCACGCGGGCCACGAAGCCGGGCAGGCCCCCTTCGTAGCCGTTGATGTACTGGAGGACGCCGCGGACGTTGGCCGGGCCGAGCGCGGCGACGTACACGGGGATGGTGTCGCGGACCGGGTGGGTGAGGAGCTTCAGGGGCTTGCCGAGCGTGCCGCCCTTCTCGGGCGGCAGGGGCAGGCTGGTGATGCCGTGGTGCTCGATCACCTCGCGCCGCCAGATCCGCCGCGACAGCTCGATCACCTCACGGGTCCGGCCCAGTGGACGGTCGAAGCGGCGGCCGTGCCAGCCCTCGACGACCTGCGGACCGGACGCGCCGACGCCGAGGAGGGCACGTCCGCCGGTGAGGGCGTCGAGTCCGGCGGCGGTCTGGGCGATGAGTGCGGGGGTGCGCGAGTAGACGTTCAGGATGGCCGAGCCGATCCTCATCCGCTCGGTCTTCGCGGCCAGGTATCCCGTGATCGTCGGGGAGTCGAAGCCGTAGGCCTCGGACACCCAGACGGCGTCGAGTCCCGCGGCCTCCAGGGCGGCGGCCCGGTCGGCGGCGTCACGCGGGTCGCCCGTGTACGTCAGAGGCGAGGAGAGTTCCATCAGCGGCGGTCCTTCAGCAGTTCGGGCATGTCCCAGTCGTCGGCCACGTCGGCGGTGTGCGCGCCGGGGACGGCGGGAGGCAGCCGGAGGGTGCCGGGGGTGGCGGAGAAGCGCGGCGCGGGAGCGGGCTGGGTGATGCCGTGCGCCTCGGTGTAGGTGCCGCGCCCGGTCAGGTGCGGGTGGCCGGCCGCCTCGCTCAGCGAGAGGACGGGGGCGACACAGGCATCGGTGCCCTCGAAGACGGCCGTCCACTCCTCGCGGGTCGCGGTCCTGAACCGGGCGGTGAACCGGGCCCGCAGCTCCGGCCAGCCGCGCGGGTCGGCGCGGTCCGGCAGGTCGTCGCCGTCCAGGCCCAGCAGGGAGACGAAGGCCGCGTAGAACTGCGGCTCCAGGGCGCCGACCGCCATCCAGCCGCCGTCGGCGGTCTCGTAGACGCCGTAGTACGGGCAGCCGCCGTCGAGCAGGTTGTGTCCGCGGGCGTCCCGCCAGGTGCCCTGGGCGAGCATGCCCCAGAAGAGCGAGGTGAGGTGGGCCGTGCCGTCGACGATCGCCGCGTCCACCACCTGGCCGCGGCCGGTGGCGCGGGCGGTGAGCAGCGCGGCCAGGACGCCGGCGGCCAGGTAGAGCGATCCGCCGGCGTAGTCACCGAGCAGGTTGGCGGGGACGGCGGGTGGCCCGTCCGGCGCACCGATCATGGAGAGGGCGCCGGCCGTGGCGATGTAGCCGATGTCATGACCGGCCAGGGGCGCGAGCGGCCCCCGCTGGCCCCAGCCGGTCATCCGGCCGTACACCAGGGCGGGGTTGGCGGCCATGCACTCCTCGGGGCCGACCCCGAGCCGCTCCGCGACACCCGGGCGGTATCCCTCCACCAGGATCTCGGCACGCGCCGCCAGGGCCCGGACGGTCCCGGGCCCTTCTGGCGACTTGAGGTCGACCAGGACCGAGCGCTTGTTGCGGTTGGTCACGTCGTGGGCGGGGTCGCCGCCGAGCGGCGCGGGCCCGGGGCGGTCGACGCGCACCACGTCGGCGCCCAGGTCCCCGAGCAGCATCGCGGCGAACGGGCCGGGACCGATGCCCGCCAGCTCGACCACGCGTACGCCGTCCAGCGGCCCGGCGCTGCCGGTGTCCTCGGGATCAGGGGGGTGGTGGCTCATGGGTTCCTCTCTCGGGGCACGACGGGCTCGCCGCCATGCGACCGGGACCTTACTGAGCGTTCGCTAAGAACGTAGAAGCGCGCACTCGTTCGGTCAACGCTTCAACACCAAGAGTTTTGGTGGTACTTGTCGGGGAAGGCAGACGGAGCCGGACACCGGACGCCGCGTTTCCTGATCGATCGCTAAGCACCGGAGGGGGAGCAATCCGGACTCACGGCCGTACGATGCCGTCCGTCGACGCACGTTCCGAGGAGAGTCGTTGAGCACCGAGCCGAGCCAGGACACCATGGCCCCAGCGCAGCACTGGCGCGCCTACGGGCCACTCGACCTGCACCCGATCCTGGTGCACGCCATGGAGGCCTTCAACGAGCAGGGCTACCACGGCACTTCGGTGCGGAACATCGCCGGCCGGGTCGGCGTCACCGTGCCCGCGCTGTACTACCACTACGAGAACAAGCAGGCGCTGCTCGCCACCCTGCTGGAGACGTCGATCAAGGACGTCCTGGACCGCTGCCGGGCGGCGGCCGCAGAGGCCGGACCCGCTCCGCTGGCGAGGTTCAGCGGCATGGTCGAGTCGATCGTGCTCTACATGGCCCACCGCAGGTCCCTGGCCTTCCTGGACACCGAGATCCGCAGCCTGGAACCCGGGAACCGGGTCCGTTACGTGGCCCTGCGCGACTATCTCCAGCACATGCTGCTGGACACGGTCGAAGCGGGCCGCGCCGAAGGCGTGTTCACCACGCCGATACCGGCCGACGCGGTCCGCTCGGTCCTCATCATGTGCCAGGGCGTCGCCAACTGGTTCCGTCCCGACGGACCGCTCACCGCGGAAGAGGTCGCCGAACGCCATGTCCTGCTGAGCCTCGGCACCGTGGGACACCCCGGCGCGGTCACCGGCGAAGCGACGCTCCCGTTCCCGCGGCGGACTCCCCTGCGGCACCCGTCACCCACGCGGTCCACCTCCCGGGGCCCGGCCCCGCGCCCCTCCCGGTGACGCGGGCGGGCAAGAGGTTCGCGGTCCCACCGACCGCGCCTGCCTGCCGCGCCTGCGCACCGCTTTCACCGCTTTCACCGCTTTCACCGCTTTCACCGCTTTCACCGCTTTCACCGCTTTC